>JANYAJ010000452.1 GCA_025361385.1 Nitrospira sp. | reverse complement strand
CAACAAAGGAGTAATCAGTCGAGGCAGATCGAGCACGTCCTGCCCAAAGTGCAGGCGATAACAATCCGTCTGCTGCACCAATCTCGACAAGGGGTGGCACTCCTGTTGCCCAATGTCGCAATCGAACCGGAATGCGGCTTGCGGCAGAATGGCGTCGAGCGCCTGGCTCTTGGACAGCGGTTCAAGGCAACTGTAGGGCATATCCGCCACCTGAGGAAAAAGCAGCATGGCCGGCGCACAGGACGGACCTATCGATTCCGGATACAGATCCACGGCATCAAAGCGCTTCTTATAGGCACCCTGGCGCACCAAGCCTGGTTCGGCCTGTTGCAGCTCAGGGAAGAACCCGATCGTGCGGGCCGTCACCTCGATCGTCATCGGGAAGGACAGCAGCTCTATGTTCGCGCCATCATCCCGCAGCAACGGATGATCGTCGGACAGATAGCGGTAGCCGGCGCGAAGCAGTGCGAGCATCGCAGTCGTTCGACCACACCCCCGCTGGCCGGCAATAAGGACTCCACAGCCCTGATACTCCAACGCCGAGGCATACAACATGTGTGCGCGCCGGCTCTTTAACAGCTCCGCCAAGGCGTAATGAAAAAAGCTCGCGCGTAAGTCGGCATGCATCGCCTCTGGATGAACGAAATATCCCCGTGCCGTCCCCCGATCGCCATCGATCACCAGCGCTCCCTGTTCATGAAGATCCACCACGAGGCACCCGCCGTCCTGCGCAATCGTGCAATGCCAGAGAACGCGTAATGCGTCACCGAGCGCGGGCTTGGTCCCGGAGAACAGTTGTCGGGCCAAAGGCGATAGGTGGACCGGCACATCTCCGCGGCCTCCCACCTCTTCGAATTGAATCGTGAGCGGGTCATGAGCCACATCATCACATCGATAGTGCTGGCGGAACAGGGCAACGGGACCGATCAATGCAGGGGAAGAGGACAGATACCTGACCGCTACCCCATGGAGCGAGAATAGCAATTCCTGCAGCGTCGACGTCATGATCATCGTGGCACCTTCCTTATCGTCTCCGGCAAATACCCGCGCTCGTACGGCCTAATCGTTGGCACGAGCCGCATGAGCATGGTCCCGTCAACCGACAACTCTCGCATGACCTGATCGCGGCTCTGATCCATCGCCTCGCTATCCTGGACACATCCGTACCGATGCCACTCCATAACCATGGCCCCCTCGGCCCGCAAGAGTCTGAGCAGACATTCACGCACGGTAATGGAATCCCCTCTCTCTGCCTAGATCCCTAAAAGCTGGGAGCGGCCCCCTACTTTGGTAGCGAGACAGGTGAAGACCTGCACAAGAACGAACGGCGAATGTAAGAGGAGAGGGCCTGCCTGTCAGGATAGTGAAACAGGATCTGGAGCTCGTTCGATTTCGATAGTCGGGGGTCTGGCAGGAGCCTCAACAAGGCCGTCCAGCAATTCGTGAGGCGTGAACCGTCAGCGTGAAAGAGTTCAGAGGACGAGCGGATAGCTCTTGAGCGAGGCTGTTTACGTATCCTGCGAGAGGGAAGGGTCGAAGAGGCCCAACTGCCATTCCTCAGCGCGGGTCAGGGCAATGGGGTACCGCTCGGTAAAGCAAGCGTTGCAATATTGACCAGGCGTGCCTGGGGCGGCGTTCAGCATGCCATCGAGGCTCAAATAGGCAAGACTATCCGCCGTGATATATTTCCGAATCTCTTCGGTAGAGTGGCTGGAGGCGATTAATTCCTTCCTCGTGGGCGTGTCGATGCCGTAGAAACAGGGAGAGACGATCGGCGGCGAACTGATGCGCATATGCACTTCTTTGGCCCCGGCATTACGAAGCATCTTCACGATCTTACGGCTCGTCGTGCCCCGCACCAGCGAATCGTCGACCACGACAACCCGTTTCCCCGCTAAGACCTCCGGTACGGCGTTCAGCTTCACCTTCACGCCGAAGTGGCGGATCGATTGCTCCGGCTCGATGAAGGTGCGCCCCACATAGTGATTCCGGATCAGCCCGAGTTCGAACTGAATCCCCGCTCCCTCGGCATACCCGAGCGCGGCAGGCACCCCGGAGTCCGGCACGGGCACGACGATATCCGCCGGCACCGCCGATTCCTTCGCC
Source organism: Nitrospira sp. (assembly GCA_025361385.1). Lineage (GTDB taxonomy): Bacteria > Nitrospirota > Nitrospiria > Nitrospirales > Nitrospiraceae > Palsa-1315. The sequence continues at coordinate 2,822 of JANYAJ010000452.1, read as the reverse complement.
AGCTGCCGGCCTAACGCCTTGCGCGTCGCATAAACTGCGTTCGCACCGAAAATCTTGCTGTCCGGCCTGGCAAAGTACACATATTCGAAGACGCACATGGCGGGATTGACCGGCGGAAAGGGCTGGTAACTTGTGACACCCTTATCGTCCAACACGACCAATTCGCCAGGTTCGATCTCACGGACGAGTTCAGCGCCGAGCAGATCGAACGCACAGGTCTCCGACGCCACGAGATAGGTATCGCCCAGACGGCCGAGACAGAGCGGACGGAACCCATGGGGGTCGCGCACCGCAATCACCGCGTCGTCCGTCTGCAGGACAACCGAGAAGGCTCCGCGCACCTGGCTTAAGGCATCGATGATACGGGCCAGCAAGGTATCGGCCCGCGAATGGGCGACCAGGTGGATGATGACTTCGCTGTCCGAGGTGGATTGGAAAATGGCGCCGTAGGCTTCGAGCTCGTGACGCAATACCTGCGCATTGATGAGATTCCCGTTATGAGCGAGCGCGAGATTCCCGAGCGCAAAATTCACCGAGAGCGGCTGTACGTTTTTGAGATCGTTTCCGCCGGCTGTCGAATAGCGATTATGACCGATCGCCCGCGATCCGGTTAATTGATCCAGCGCCTGCGGATTATAGATATCCGCGACGAGGCCCTTCCCCTTATGCACATGGAACTGCTCACCGTCGCCCGAGACGATACCCGAGGCTTCCTGCCCGCGATGCTGCAGCGCATACAACCCAAGATAGGTGAGGTTCGCCGCTTCCTTGTGGCCATAGATGCCGAAGACGGCACATTCATCGTGGAACTTATCGGGAGAGATCAGATTCAAATGTGCATCACCAGGCATGGCGAGTGACAAGATGGGAAGCTCTCTCTTGGTATGCGGCATATCCATGCTTCTAGGTTTCACGCCTGGTTCAGCGTACGTTCAAGTGAAAAGGCCCACCGGTCATGCAGTTGGTCGACCGTGAGATCGATGCGGCAACCTTCGCTCCACTGGCCATTCTCGACCTCGACGACGAAACGATCGCCACCCACCGTTCCGATCTTCATCGCCGGAACCGCTGCATCCCCTGCGAGCTTCAGGACCTGATCGGCCAGCTCCGGCTTCACGGAAAGCACCACTCGTGATTGGCTCTCACCAAACAGCAGCGCATCCCGCCGCAACGCATCAAGGGACAATCTTACCACAGCCCCTCGTCTGGCGCCTGGGCCCGAGATGCAACATTCAGCCAATGCGACAGACAGCCCGCCATCCGAGCAATCATGCGCGGATTGCACGACTCCATCACGGATCACCTTCAACAGGAAGTCATGAAGCGACTGTTCCGTCTCCAGGCTGAGGAACGGTGGCGACCCCTGCTCCCGATGATGGAGGACTTTCAGATACTCACTGCCGCCCAGGTCCTCCTTCGTCTTGCCGAGGAGAATAATCGCATCCCCATCCTGCTTGAACCACTGGGTCATCGTCTGCTCGACCGACTCGATCAGACCCACCATCCCCAACATCGGCGTGGGATAGATCGAGAGACCATTCGTCTCATTATAGAAACTCACATTGCCGCTGACGATAGGGACTTTGAAATGTTCGCAGGCATCCTTCAGCCCCTCGATGGCCAACACAAACTGCCACATGATGTCGGGCCGTTCCGGGTTCCCGAAGTTCAAACAGTCCGTCAGCCCGATCGGCTCCGCACCGGAACAGACCAGGTTCCTCGCTGCCTCGGCCACCGCAAGGCGCGCACCTTCGTAGGGATGCAACAGGCAATACCGGCTATTGCAGTCCACCGTCATGGCTAGGGCTTTATTCGTTCCCTTGATCCTGACCACCGCAGCGTCTGAGCCAGGACGAATCATCGTGTTCGTCCGCACCATGTGGTCGTACTGTTCATAGACCCAGCGTTTACTCGCAATCGTCGGCGACTCCAGCAACGACAACAGCGCCGCATTCGCATCCTTCACATCGGGCAGCGCATCGTAATTCAGATTCGTCAGCATGTCCTGATAGGCCGGCGGCGAATAGGGGCGCTCGTAACGCGGCCCGTCATCGGCCAACGACTTCGCGGGAATCTCCGCCACGACCTTGCCCTGATCCCTCACGCGGAGGATGCCGTCGCCCGTGACCCGACCCACCACCGCCACATCCAAATCCCACTTCTTGCAGATTCTGATACATTCGTCTTCTTTGCCCGCCTGCGCCACCATGAGCATGCGCTCTTGGGATTCCGACAACATCAATTCATAGGGCGTCATGCCCGGCTCGCGCCGCGGCACATCGGTCAGGTCCAGATCCATTCCATTGCCGGCACGCGACGCCATTTCACAGGACGAACTGGTCAACCCGGCTGCTCCCATGTCCTGAATACCGACCAGCAGATCCCCCGCCATCAATTCGAGACAGGCTTCCAGCAACAGCTTCTCGGTAAAGGGATCGCCCACCTGCACCGTCGGCCGTTTTTGTTCTGATTGATCGTCGAAGGAATCGGACGCCATCGTCGCCCCGTGAATCCCATCGCGGCCCGTCTTCGAGCCGAAGTAGATCTCCGGATTGCCGATCCCGGCTGCTGTTCCAAGAAAAATCTTGTCCTTGTGCGCGATGCCGAGACAAAACACATTCACGAGCGAGTTCTGCGAGTAGATATCGTTGAAGACGATTTCGCCTCCGACCGTCGGCACACCCATGCAATTACCATAACCCGCGATGCCGGCGACGACGCCCTTCATCAAGTGGCGATTCTTCGCCGTCCCCAACTCGCCGAACCGGAGCGAATCGAGCAACGCAATCGGCCGGGCGCCCATCGTAAAGACGTCGCGCAGA
>JANYAJ010000177.1 GCA_025361385.1 Nitrospira sp. | reverse complement strand
GTAAGATAACGGCCGAGAGGTCGTTCCATGCCGCCGTTTCAACTCGAAGCCCCATTCAAGCCCTGCGGAGATCAAGGTCAGGCCATCGATAAGTTAGTGGCCGGGATTACAGCTGGCCGAAAGCATCAAACGTTGCTCGGGGTCACCGGGTCCGGCAAGACTTTCACCATGGCCAACGTGGTGGCGCAGGTGCAGAAGCCCACCTTGGTCCTCGTTCATAACAAGACGCTGGCCGGACAGCTCTATCAAGAGTTCAAGCAGTTTTTCCCCCACAACGCGGTGGAGTATTTCGTCAGCTACTACGATTACTACCAGCCGGAAGCGTACATTCCTCAAAGCAACACGTACATCGCTAAGGATGCATCGGTCAACGACGCGATCGATCAGATGCGGCATGCGGCGACGTCCGCGCTGCTTCAACGCAATGACGTACTGATCGTCTCGTCGGTCTCCTGTATTTACGGACTGGGGTCGCCGGAGGTCTATCACGAGATGGTGGTCTTCCTCGAAGAGGGGATGGAGGTCAGACGGGAGAAGATTCTGGCGAAACTGGTCGAGATTCAGTATGCCCGTAACGATACGGATTTTCACCGCGGCACCTTCCGGGCTCGCGGCGACGTCATCGAGGTTTTTCCCGCTTCGAATGACGCGGTGTCTGTCCGCATCGAGTTATTTGGCGACGTGGTCGATGCCATCCACGAAATCGACCCCCTCACGGGGAAGTCGCTGGGGAAGCTGCCGAAGGTCGCGATTTATCCAAACACGCATTATCTCATTGCACCGGACCGGTATGAGCGGGCGATTACCGGTATCGAAGAAGAGCTGGACGAACGCGTCGCCTATTTCAAAAAGCAGAATCAGCTCGTGGAGGCTCAGCGGATTGCGCAGCGGACTAAGTTCGACCTGGAGATGATTCGGGCGATGGGCTATTGCCATGGTATTGAAAACTACTCGCGGCATCTGAGTGGTCGTGCAGCCGGTGAGCAGCCCCCCACGCTCATCGACTATTTCCCTAAAGACTTTTTGCTGATTGTGGACGAGTCCCATGCGACGATTCCCCAAGTGGGTGGGATGTACGAGGGCGATTACTCACGAAAACGCACCTTGGTTGAATATGGATTCCGGTTGCCGTCGGCGGTCGACAACCGGCCGCTTAAGTTTGCCGAGTTTGAGCGTTGTCTCCGGCAGGCGGTGTACGTTTCGGCGACGCCGGGTCCCTATGAGTTGGGGCACACGACAGGAGAGGTCGTCGAACAAATCATTCGCCCGACCGGTCTCATGGACCCGGTCATTGAGGTGCGACCGGCCAAAGGGCAAGTCGATCATCTGCTTGGCGAAGTGCGGGCTGAAGTGGCGCAGGGCGGGCGAGTGCTGATTACCACGTTGACCAAGCGCATGGCGGAGGACTTGAGCGAGTACTATCACGATCTCGGCATCAAGGTCCGGTATCTGCACTCTGACATTAAGACGTTGGAGCGGGCTGAGATTTTACAGGACTTGCGGCGCGGAGTGTTCGACGTGCTGGTGGGAATCAATCTATTGCGCGAAGGATTGGATCTCCCCGAGGTCACCCTGGTGGCGATCCTCGATGCAGATAAGGAGGGCTATCTGCGATCCTATCGGGCATTGATCCAGACGGCTGGGCGGGCAGCGAGGAACCTTCGTGGCTACGTGATCCTGTACGGTGATGTGGTGACAGCCTCTATGCAAATGGCGATCGATGAGACCGGGCGCCGGCGTGCGATTCAAGCGGCGTACAATGCCGAGCATGGCATTGTGCCGACGAGTATCAAGAAGGATGTCTTGTCCCTCGAATATGCGGTGGCTGAGCTGGACTATGTTCAGCTCGATTTGGTGGCCGAGACGCCGGCCGCCTATGGAATAGAGGAGTCCACGGCGCAGACCATCAAGCGGCTGGAAGTGGACATGAAGGCCGCCGCCAAGAAGTTGGAGTTCGAGCGGGCCGCCGCTCTCCGCAATAAGATTCGCGCGTTGAAGTTGAGAGAGTTAGAATTTAAATCTGAGATCTAGTAGTTGGCGGAAAGATTGTTCCGGTAAGCAGCGGTTCAATAGCCTGTACGTCAGAGAAAAGAGGAGAGTGGTTTCGCAGGCTGCTCAAAAAGACCGTCCAACAAGGCCGCAGCCGATGAAAGCACCGGAGGTGTAGCCTCTGGCTACGTTGAGGATGCTTTCGAGGCGAGAACGAAGCTGGCGGGCTTTTTCAGCAGCCGACCAGAGTTGCTAGACGTTCTTGTAGAGGTAAATCCCCAGAAACATCCCGAGGAGGCTGAGGAGGTTAATCTTCAAGATAAAACCGATGGTGAACTTGAGGAGGACTAGATCAATCGTCAGCGGAGGATTGATGCCGGGGGTGAAGTTGCTGGCGAATACTGCCTGAATGGTACCCTGTGGAGCCATGACTCTGAGGATTTCTCCCAGTACTCCGCCTAGGAGGCCACCGATGAGCACGAAAATGAGCAGAATCCAGGGTGATTTTCTCACGACAACTGCCTCATAATTCTGCGTAGTCTTAGGGAGATAATGGTAGGACCATAACGAAAGGTCGAGAGCATGTCAATAATATCTCCGCCTTCCTCTCCCTTGACTTCATCCTGTCAGGTCATTTAGACTCCCCGATGCTCTTTTGCTAGAATTTTCGAGGTGATCGGAGATTTGGGGTTAAGGCTTCGATTGCCTTTTTCTTTGTGACGTTATGCTGGACGCGCTCAGCGAAAAATTCGAAAAGATCTTTAAGAAACTACGCGGTTCTGGGGTCCTCACCGAACAGAACATCGCGGAAGCCTTGAAGGAAGTT
>JANYAJ010000441.1 GCA_025361385.1 Nitrospira sp. | reverse complement strand
GAAAGGCTATCGGTTACTCAATGAACCGGGTGAGATCCAGGCGAATCAGTATCCTCCGCTACTCCCGCTGATCATCGCGGCGCATCAAATCGTGCTTGGGACAAGCGACCCTCTTGTCGTGGGCCGCTTTCTCCGACTCTCTTCATTTGTAGCGTTTGCGACGTATATCTTTGCTATTTATGCGCTCCTGCGGCGGCATCTTTCGAGCGCGTTTGCCTTCTTTGGGACGATCGTATGCCTCTTGAACGTCCAGACCTACTTTCTGTCCGATTTGTGTTTTCCGGACATGCTCTACGGTCTTCTCACTGTGGGATTTCTCCTGGCTTATTCAAGTGAAAAGCGGTGGCCCACTCCGGCATGTGCGGGAGCCTTTGCAATTACAGCGTTTGCTTTGCGTACTGCTGGGATTGCTTTACTCGCGGCTTGGATAGCTGAAGGGCTCGTGAGGAAGCAATGGAAGACCGCGGTCATTCGAGTCGCGATTGCGGTCGTTCCAGTCGTTGGATGGTTCTCGTATGTGCACTACGTCGAGACGAGCGCGGAATATCAACGCCCCGTATATGCCTACCAGCGTGCCGATTACATGTTCTATAACGTCAGCTACGCGAAGAACGTGTCGCTCAACGACCCCTTTGATCCGGACCTGGGCTACGCGACATTCTCCGATCGGGTCGAACGGTATTTCCATAATGTGGCTCAGGTGACGAGGTATATCGGAGAGTCCGTGAGTTCGATGAGGCGTGTGTGGGAGGTAGAACGGGAAGAGATCTCAACGCGATTGGGTATTGAGGCCGGACCACAGTGGATTGTTGATGTTCCATTGTTTGCCTTGGGATGCCTCGTGCTGGTTGGCACGGGCTTACTTGCAACCCAAGGACATGTAATTATCCCACTTTGCGTCTTCTCATTCATTTCGGTCATCTGCCTCACACCCTGGCCGGAGCAATTTAATCGGTATCTGATGCCGACGGTTCCATTGTTGGCATTGTCACTGTGTGCCGCCATTGCCTGGCTGTTGGAGCAAGCGCGGCAAACTCCGATGAGCAGATGGAGTGGCGTCGTCCGTGTCCTTGCCTGTTCGGTTGTGGCCGGGATCGCCTTGCAACAGATTGCGACGACCGGGGCGGTCTATGCGAAGCGCCACCTTCCGGTGCAGTATCAAACTCGGCAAGGCGATACGGTTGGGTATCGCCTGTTTTTCTATATGGACTCCTATCGCGCGCTTGATTCCGGGGTGGATTGGTTGATGGCGCATGCCAAACCACATGACGTCATCGCCGTGTCGATGCCCCAGTGGGTCTACCTTCGAACGGGGAATAAAACCGTGATGCCTCCATTTGAATCCGATCCGATCAAGGCACAGCAACTCTTGGAGTCCGTGCCGGTCGCCTATCTTATTCTTGACGAAGGTCTGGCTATTGATAGCAAGCGCTTCGTGAAGGGCGTTGTCGAGAGTTTTCCTGACCGCTGGAAACGCGTCTATAGTGACGACATCGTGACAGAAACCGGAGAGCGACATGAACAGGCGTTCGAAATTTATGAACGCGTTCATCCTGGCTCAGTCAACGTGGAACCTGAGAGGGGAGCAGCGCACCTCATGCCTCAGAAAGCTCTCAAAGCACAGGAGCGTCATGAAGTTGGCTGATACGGTTTCGTCGGGAAAGGCGCCTGTTCTCAATCGAGTCTTGCAATGGCTCGATGGCCTGGCGGAAACACTGCGTGATGGGTGTGAACGGCACAGATTCTTACTGCTAGGGCTGGTGTCAGTCGTGTATTTCGCGGTGACCAGTGTATTGGCCTCGCGCAAGCCTATGTGGAATGACGAACTGTTCACGTACTTTATCGCCCAGGCACCCACGCTGTCAGGCATCTGGTCTGCATTGCTGACGGGCGCAGATCAGAGCCCGTTCCCATTTTATGTGCTGACCCGATGGTCGCTAGACCTGTTCGGTGTCAATGAATGGGCAATGCGAATGCCTGAGATGGTGGGGGTCTGGGGTGCAGGGGTTTGCCTCTTTCATATTGTCGCGCGCAGGACCTCTGCGATGTATGGGTTCGTCGCGATGCTGTTGTTCTTTGTCACGGGAGCGAACTTTTACAGCTACGAAGCCAGGCCCTATGGGCTGGTCCTGTTATTTTCTGCCTCGTCCTGGCTTTGTTGGCAGATGGCCACAGAGCGGCGCAGTCGGTGGCCGCTATTAGGTTTGTTCGGGAGTCTAGCCGGTGCACTGTGCAGTCACTATTACGCTGTATTGGTATTCATCCCGTTGGGAATCGGTGAACTCGTGCGCTCCTATGATCGCCGTCGTATGGATTGGGCGATGTGGCTTGCAATGTGTGGAGCGCTCGCCC
>JANYAJ010000435.1 GCA_025361385.1 Nitrospira sp. | reverse complement strand
TCCCTGAGCCAGAAAGACCGCTGACCACCACCAACTTGAGTCCGGCCATACAGACCTACCCCTTACGAAAGATCAATGAGAACGACTTGATCGCGATCGACACGCTGAAGAATTTGCAACTTCCCGGAGGATCGTTCGGTGAACACCATCAACGAACCAGACTGAGGATCCAGCCGGCGAGTGGCCTCTTTCAATGTGAGCACAATCCGAGCTGGGCGAACCACCTCAATTTCAGGCCCCGGCTCCTCCTTAGGCTGAGCCGGACGTAGAGTCTTCCGCGCCGACTTCTTGATCGGTGCCTTATGATCGACCTGACGCTCCTTGAGCTTTCGAAGCTGCACATCCAATCGATCCACCAGTTGATCGATCGTTGCATACATTTCTGACGTCGAGGATTTTGCCTGAATCCGTCGCCCCTGCACAGTACAGACCACCTCCGCTGCATGCTGAAGCTTGCTCACACTCAAAATCACTTCCAGATGGCTCAGCTTCAGGTCATATCGCACCAGCCGCTCAAACCGGCTTTCTACATGCGCCCTGAGAGCCGCCGTCACTACGAGATGTCGACCTGTAATTTTCATCGGAATTTTATCCTTTCATACTCCACTAACTTCGGCCCTATGGTGGCACTCAAAGGAATGTACTCACTAAAACCGCCATCACATCAGAGGGAATAACAGACACGAAGTGGGAACGCGCTTGAGGCTGAACAAAACAGGCCTAAAAAAACCGCTTACGCTGGGTTGCCGAGGGAATATGTTCTTCCGCCCGGTACTTCGCCACCGTCCGTCGCGCGATCACCACTTGCTTCGTAAGCAGCCTGGCCGCAATCTCTTCATCTTTGAGAGGGTGACCTGAATCTTCCTCCGCCACCATGACCCTGATCATCTCTCTCACCGTGACGGACGACATCATATCGGACGGCTGATCCGCTCGCTGCAGGCCCGCGTTGAAGAAGAACTTCAGCTCCAGCATGCCCTGCGGACAGTACATATATTTGTTCGCCGTCACACGGCTGATCGTCGATTCGTGCATCCCAATATCCTCAGCCACCTGCTTGAGTACCAGCGGCTTGAGATACTGCACGCCTTTTTCAAAGAATTGCTCCTGAAACTTTACGATACTCGACACGACCTTCACAATCGTCTTATTCCGCTGTTCGATACTCCGAATGACCCATTGTGCCGCTCGCAGCTTCTCATCAAGATAGGCCTTCGTCTCCGCCGATCCACTCTCACCTGCCCCCATCAATTGCTTATAATAGGGGCTGATCCGCATGCGCGGCAGTCCATCATCGTTGAGGACCACCACCCACTCCCCTTCATTTTTGACAACAAACACGTCAGGGACAATCACATAGTTTTGGGTATTGATAAAAGGTCGCCCCGGCTTCGGCTCAAGCACTTCGATCACCTTCGTCGCCTGGAAGACCTCTTCCACCGTGACGTCTAATGCTTTTGCGATCCTCGCATACTGCCGTTTCTCCAGGTCTTTGAGATGATGCTGGACAATGGCTTCAACAATCGACCCCTTCAGTGCGCCAGGTCGAGCCCCCAACGATCCCATAGGACTCTTTCCCAAATGCCCGATTTGCAAGAGCAGGCATTCCGACAAATCTCTAGCTGCCACACCAGTCGGATCGAAACTCTGAATATCTTTCAGGACTGATTCCGCTTCGACCGAAGTAAAGTCGGTCCCGCTAACCATTTCGTCCAGCGACATACGCAAGTATCCATCATCGTCAAGATTACCGATGATCGACCGTCCGATCGCTTTGTCACGATCCGACAATCCTGAAAAAGAAAGCTGCCACAGGAGATGGTCCTCCAAGGATGTCGCTTTCGCCATGGTTTGTTCATAGGATGGGAACTCATCCTGAGAGGGCGACTGGGACTCAGACCCTCCGATCCTACGATCACTTCCAAAATATTCTTCCCACCCCGCTGCCGAGGCCTCGTCCGGCGTATCGCGCTCCTCTACGGTCGACTGCTCCGCATCCGGTGATTCGCTATTAGCTGCCACCGCCGCATCTTCTGTCTTTTCCTCAGCGCTTCCAGCCTCGCTGTCATCCGCCTCGGTTGGGAGCTCCTCCAGAAGAGGGTTTTCCATCAAATGTTGGGTCAAGCTCTGCTGGAGCTCAAGTCGAGACAGTTGCAGCAGTTTAATAGCTTGCTGCAACTGCGGGGTCATGATGAGCTTTTGACTAAGCCTGAGATCGAGTCTGAGCTTCATACAAACACACTCTCACGCGTTACAACTTGAACCGATCACCTAAATAGATGGCCCGCGCCCTCTCACTTTTCACGATAGACTCTGGAGACCCGGCTTCGAGGATCAGCCCCTCGTTGATGATGTAGGCCCGGTCAGTAATCGACAGCGTCTCTTGGACATTATGATCGGTAATCAAAATACCGATGCCTTTTTCTTTCAAGCGGGTAATAATCTGTTGGATATCCGCCACGGCAATCGGGTCGATCCCTGCAAAGGGCTCGTCCAGCAACATAAATGACGGGTTCGTCGCAAGCGCCCTGGTAATTTCCAACCGTCGACGTTCGCCACCGGACAAGGCGTAAGCCATGCTGGTTCTGATATGGCTCAGGTCCAGTTCTTTCAGTAGGGCATCGACCCGTTCACGGCGCTCTGCCCGAGAGTAGTCCAGCATCTCAAGAATTGCCAGAATATTATCCTCAACCGACAAGCGCCGGAACACCGACGACTCTTGAGGAAGATACCCAATTCCCTTTCTGGCACGTCTGTACATGGGCAGGTCCGTGATCACCTCATCGCCAAGTGAAATCGTTCCTTCATCTGGCTGCCCCAAACCCACAATCATATCGAAAATGGTCGTCTTGCCGGCTCCGTTAGGACCGAGTAACCCCACAACTTCCCCTGCAAGCACTTCAATCGAAACGCCTTTCACGACTTTGCGGGCCCGAAAGCTTTTCACAAGCCCTGTTGCGCGCAAACCCATAATGTTCATGTCATGCACCAATGAGCTGGCTGATGCCGCATTTCCCTGAGCCAACTCCATCACTTGGCGCCCCCTTCATCTGGCTCGATTCGCACATGCGAGCCGCCCTCGACCACACTCCGATCCTCCGCTAAAAACATTGTGATTTGTTTACCACTGACTCGCGTCCCCTTATCCCAAGCCACCGGGTTGCCCGTCAGTACGATCTTATCCCCATCATGATAATAGATGGCTTTCTCGCAGGTCGCACTCCCTGAATCCTTTTCGATTTTCACCCGTCCGGTCGCCTCAATCTGATTGACCGAACGATTCGACACCGCCGGTACAGCATCAGGCCCTTTTGAAGGCACAACGCCCTTCACAGCCTCACGCCCCTTCCGGTCATCACTCGCGGGAGCCTCCTGCGCGCGAAACATCACCACCATACGATCGGAATAGACAACCAGCGACCCACGAGTCAGCACAACCGATCCCTCAAAGACTGCCTGGCTATCCTGATTTTTCACGGTCATTTTTTTGGCCGTAATGGTCGTGCTGACCGCTTGCTCGGCGCCGCCTTGAGGCAGGGCCGCATCAGCCGATCCTCGCAACGAGGCGAAGCCAAACAGACACAAATTAAGAAGCAGGAGCCAAATCCACATGTACGTCCTCAAGTACTTCAAACTCTTCTCTGTCCAAATGTCCAATCAACCCACGCCCTGTTACCTCTAAGCCATGTCCTACGATACGAACCGCGTCCTGCGTACGTATTTCTCTGGTCTGATCCGTCCAAGCAAGATGATTTGTATAGATCACATACCCGCTCTGGGTATGAATCACAAGTGGCTCTGAGCGGTTAGAGAGGAGAAAATTCTTCGTCTCCGTATTCAGAACCCCTTCATCTCCTGTCACCGTCAATTCCTTCCCCTGCTGACCAAACAGCGTGACTGCAACGACCTGAAGCATCGCCCGCCTATCTCGCTCAAAAAGCCGAGCCTCGTGCGCATGCACCTGCCACTGCACCGCATCGCCCTTTGTTTGGGTAAAGGTAAAGTCTGAGATCGTCGCATCAGCAGCGTCCATGGAGCCAGGCGCCGTTGCCGTTGGGGTGGATACTGCTGTCGAATGCGTCATGAGCAGATAGACCAGAAAACAGGCCAACACCCCACTCAGCGCTAACAACCCGCGCCGTATCAACCGTTGCCACACTTTATACGTGCTTCCTTCTTAACTAACGAAGATTCGACTGGCACGATAGTAGCATGGGATAAAAACCAAGTAAACTCATGCCAGAACCACGGCATAAGTTCACTTGGTAAAGATGAGATAGAGGAATGGGGGATACTTTGAGGTGAAAGTTCGACGTCGCACGCGCGACTAGATCTCCTCGACTGGAGACCTAGTCGGCAGTGGGACTCGCAGGAGCTGCGGCTGCAGGCACTTCACTCTTCACTGTCGACACCTCTAGACGTGTGACGAGCTCGATAGCAACCATCTTCGCCGCATCGCCGATGCGCCGTCTCGTCTTGATCGTCCTCGTATAGCCGCCGGTACGGTCCTTAAACCGAACCGCAACATCGCTGAACAATTTTGAAACGACGTCCTTGCTGCGGATAAAGGCAAGCGCTTGCCGACGAGCCGGCAATGACCCTTCCTTACCAAGGGTAATCATCCGGTCCGTGAACCCTCGAATTTCCTTCGCCTTCGCCTCGGTCGTCTCGATACGTTCATGTTCGAGTAGCGACGTGACGAGACTCCGGAATAGGGCCCATCGATGTTTCGTTTTACGTCCGAGCTGTCTGCCATTTTTTCTATGACGCACGGGTTGCCTCTTGTTTCGTTACTCGCTCTTCGGATTACCGCTATTGGGCTGCAC
>JANYAJ010000429.1 GCA_025361385.1 Nitrospira sp. | reverse complement strand
CTTGGAACCGAGTGCATCGATCATGACCTGGATCGTCGCGCCACGCGAGAGCGCTTGGAGGTCTCCTTCCGCCACGGTCGCTTCCAGACGTAATCGTTGTGGGTCTTCCATTTTAAGGAGCGGCTGCCCAGGAGAGGCAATCTCGCCAGCCTCGATCTTTTTCTCCGTGATGACCCCGTCGAACGGCGCCGTGACCACGGTATAGCTCACCTTGGTGAGAGCAGCCCGACGGCTGGCCTCGGCCACTTTGAACGTGCGATCGGCGTTTTCCTTCTCCTGCTTCGAGACTGCATCCTCACCATAGAGTTGCTTCATGCGAGCGAGATGCGCGCGGGCATTCTCCGCCTCTGCCTGCGCCCGGGCCAGCTCCTCACGAAGGTCGCGGCTGTCGAGGAGCACCAACGTCTGGCCCTTCTTGACGATCGTGCCCTCTCGAACCAAGAGCTTGTCCACCGTGGATTGGATGTGGCTCGACAACGTCGCCTGTACCAGCGCGGTGATCTGCCCGGTCACTTCGATTCGCAACGGAACTTGAACCGTCTGCACCTCTGTCACCGCAGCCTGGATTGGTGCAGAGGCTGTGGAACTCCGCGCCGATTGGACCGGCTCCTCCCGGGAGTTACAGGCTGTCATCGAAGCAACGATCATGACGGCAAGCACAAGCCGGTGCATGTACAGATTCTCTCCCTCTTTAGTCACGACATCCATTCCAACGACCCGCACACAACCTATTCCTGCACACCCAGCCGGCGCAAGAAAGCCATCATCGGGCACCATCCGGTGAAGGCGGACTGGATCTGGTTCACCGCCACAAACACGGCCAGATAGTTCCAATAGGGATGGACGGGGCCCCGAGGACAATCGCCAGCAGCACAAAAAGCCCGGCAATCAGCCGCAACCATTCATTGAGTTTCATCGAATCACCTCCCGGTTTACGCTACCTGTATGATCGATGAGCGCAAGAAAGGATTCAACTCGATCAATCCCTGCTTTGACAGCCATCTTCCGGAGCAATCTTCAGTAACATCCAGAGGCTACCGTGGCTCGCAGTAGCAGCGCCAGCGCTCGTCAATAGAGGACATGCCGGTAGAAGATCTTCTTGGCAAACTCGGCTGCTCCCACATAGGCGATCACAATGCAGAGCAAGGCCGCCAGGAACAGCGGCGGCAACGGCACGAACCCCAGCGGCACGCGTAGCAGCGTATAGGGTAATAGTAGAGTCAGCCCCACCACCGCGAGCGTCGCCAGCAACAGACCACGGCTCGGCCGACTGCGCATGAACGGCCGACGGCTCCGCACGACCAGCACGATGACCGAGGCGGAGATCACCGACTCCACGAACCACCCGGTTCTGAATTCCTCGACGCCGGCATGGAGGAACCAGAGCAGCAGACCGAACGTCAGATAGTCGAAGATGGAACTCACCAAACCGAACGTGAGCATGAACTTTCTGATGAACGCGATGTTCCACCGCCTGGGCCGATCGATCAGCTCTTCATCCACACGATCACCGGCGATGGTCATTTCCGGGATGTCGGTCAGGAGATTGGTCAATAGAATTTGTTTGGGCAGCAGCGGCAGAAAGGACAGAAAGAGTGAGGCCCCCGCCATGCTGAACATGTTGCCGAAGTTCGCGCTGGTCGCCATGAAGACGTACTTCAACGTATTGGCGAACGTCCTCCGCCCTTCCTGCACTCCCTCAACGAGGATGCTCAGATCCTTTTCCAGCAACACGATGTCCGCCGCTTCTTTCGCCACGTCCACCGCACTCTCGACAGACACGCCGACGTCCGCCGCATGTAAGGCCGACGCATCGTTGATGCCGTCGCCTCCGTAACCGACGACATGGCCTGCCTTCTTCAACGCCAGGATGATCCGCTCTTTCTGATTCGGCTCGACCTCGGCAAACACATGGACGTCATTTACGCGCGCCACCAACGCTTCGTCGCTCATCTGCCGCAAATCATCGCCGGTTAAGATCTGTTCATTCGACAGACCGATCGCCTGTCCGACATGGGCCGCGACGAGACGATTGTCGCCGGTCACGATCTTCAACGTGACGCCCAGGCTCTTGAGGCGGCCGACCGTCGCCATGACGTCGGCCTTGATGGGATCCTCGAAGACCAGAAATCCCAAAAACGTCATGCCCGCCTCGTCGTCCTTGGTGATCCCCTCTCGCGCAGCCATCTCCCGAATGGCAAGCCCGAGCACCCGCCATCCTTGAGCAGCCCACTGTGCCATCTGCGATTCGATCGCATCGCGCACGGAAGCTAACTCAACCACGGTGCCATCCGCATTCTCAGCGGTTGAACAGACCGCCAGCACATTCGCCAGAGCGCCCTTGGTCACCAAGAGAGGCGTGGTTGGTGTCGCCACTAATACCGAGAGTCGTTTGCGCACGAAGTCGTAGGGCTCCTCGTCCAATTTCCGATAGGGGGAGAGATCGAACGATCGAGCGGTGCGAATGGCTTCATCGATCGGGTTATGAAAACCGGTTTCGAAACTCGCATTGAGGGCGCCATGCAAGAACACTCGCTCACTCGGATTCCCTGCGATGTCGCAGGCGGACTTCAGCCGGACGAGCCCTTCGGTCAATGTCCCGGTCTTGTCCGAACAGAAAACAGTCATGCTCCCGAAGTTTTCGATCGAGGACAATCGTTTCACGATCACTTTCTGCTGAGCCATGCGCTTGGCCCCATGGGCCAAATTGATGCTGATGATGGCCGGCAGCAGCTGCGGGGTGAGGCCGACCGCAAGAGCGAGGGAGAACAAGAACGCTTCGAGCACGGGCCGGGCCAAATACACATTGACCGCAAAGATGGCGACGACCAACACGACCGTCACTTCCAAGAGCAGATACCCGAATTGCCTGATGCCTCGCTCAAACTCTGTCTCGGGCGGTCTAAGCTGCAAGCGGCCCGAGACCTTCCCGAATTCCGTGTCGGACCCGATGTGCACCACGACTGCCGTACTGTTTCCACTGATGACATGGGTCCCGAGAAAGAGGCTGTTTGCCCGTCGACCCAAGGGCACGTCGACCGGCAGGACGCAGCAGACTTTTTCGGCCGGATAGGTCTCGCCCGTGAGCGCCGCCTCGTCCACAAAGAGATCTTTCGATTCAAGCAGGAGACAGTCGCCGGGGACCGTGTCGCCCGCTCTGAGCAGGACGACATCGCCCGGCACGACCTCATCGACCGGCACAGCGACCGGGCTTCCATCGCGCTGCACATCGGCCTTGATTTGCACGATCGCCAGCAGGCTCGCCACTGCCCGGTTCGCACTCCGTTCCTGCCAGAACCCGAGCAAGCCGCTGGCGAGTACGATTATAAGAATGATCGCCGTGTCGCTCCGATCAGCCAGAAAAAATGCCAAACCAGCGGCCACCACGAGGATGAGGATGATGGGGCTCGTGAATTGCCGAAGCAGCAGCTCGTAGGTAGATAACCGGCTCTTCGGCTTCAAGAGCAGATGGGCATCGCGCAGATGACGCCGTCTCGCTTCATCGCCCGATAGGCCCTGGGGGACCGTTTCAAGCTGCTGAAGTACCTCGGCCGATGGACGACTCCAAAAACTCCACGTATCAGACATCGTAGGGAAAATCCTCTCGGGGCAACCTAGGAGGCTGCGGAAAAACTCGGTGTATGCAGAGAAAACGGCCAAGATACTCCGAGTGGCACCGCGGCCTGAGCAACCACAGGATGCTCAAAAAGGCCGTCCAGCAAGGCCGCAGCGAGCGAAGAGGCGAGGCGTACTGGTTGATACGTTGAGCCTCTTCGTGAAGCGAGAACGCCGCTGGCGGATTTTTTCAGCATCCTGCTAGGGCTTAGGCATTCATCAACTTGGTGATGCTCCACACAAGAAGCAACGCGTACACACTGCCGAAAAACCAGGGAAAGCTGACCGCGCGATGAGCCCACCATTGACGGTGCTGACGGAAGGCCCAGTTCGGCTCAAACACCGTGGGCTCGTTCCGTCGATCCTCGATCGGTTGCCGGATCTCATGGAGCAAGCGGAGACTGGTCATCAGCTTCTCTTTATGCCAGTCGGGATCTTGCTCGATTCCCCTCAATCGCCATTCCCACAATGCGTTCTGACCTGACAACCGGCCGAGAACAATCGCCATTTGGAGGCACAGAAGAATCCCAAAGACGCACAGCAGCACGATCAGCACCGTGAAGGACAAGGCCAGTGATTCTCGCGAGAGGATCAACCCGATCACCGCGACAAAAATAGAATTGGCCGTGAGGTAGTCGGAGAGCATTGTGTGATAGTCCCGTACCCCGGATGTCCAGAGGGTCATGAGATGCTCATAGGTTGCGTCGAGGTCGGCGTTGCCTGGCGTCGTCATAAACCGTTCACCTCCCCCACCGTGCCCATCCCTTTGCACAAGACAATGCAACACTCATTTTTTCCCGCTCCATCGCCAATTCCGGATCTCCGGCAGATCATCGCCATGCTTCGAGATGTATTGCTTATGCTCAATGAGTTTCTCTCCGAGTGTTTGCTTGGCATAGGCCGCACCGGCTCCCAACTGGGGCAAACGGTCGATCACATCGCCGACCAGGTGGAACCGGTCGAGATCGTTCATGACCGTGATGTCGAAGGGCGTGGTCGTCGTCCCTTCCTCCTTATATCCACGGACATGCAAATTCTTATGGTTCGTCCGGCGATAGGTCAGCCGGTGAATCAGCCAGGGGTAGCCATGAAACGCAAAGATAATCGGCTTGTCGGTCGTAAACAGGCTATCGAACTCCTTGTCGCTCAACCCGTGGGGGTGCTCACGCTGCGGCTGGAGCTTCATCAAGTCCACCACGTTAATCACCCTGATTTTGAGCGCAGGGGAAAACTTCCTGAGTAACTCGACGGCGGCCAACGTTTCCAAGGTCGGGACGTCGCCGCAGCAGGCCATGACGACATCGGGCTCCCCGCCTCGATCGTTGCTGGCCCATGGCCAGATGCCGAGACCGGCGGTGCAATGCTTGATCGCGGCATCCATGTTCAACCATTGGGGCGCCGGTTGCTTGCCGGCGACGATGACGTTCACGTAATTGCGGCTGCGCAGACAATGATCGGTAACGGACAACAGGCAGTTCGCGTCCGGAGGGAGATAGACGCGGACGACTTCGGCTTTTTTGTTCACCACATGGTCGATGAACCCAGGATCCTGGTGGCTGAAACCGTTGTGATCCTGCCGCCAGACATGCGACGACAAGAGGTAATTCAAGGACGCAATCGGCCGCCGCCAGGGAATATGATTCGACACTTTGAGCCATTTGGCATGCTGATTGAACATCGAGTCGACGATATGGATAAAGGCTTCATAGCAGGAGAACATGCCATGACGGCCCGTTAAGAGATACCCTTCGAGCCAGCCTTCACATTGATGCTCGCTTAACATCTCCATCACACGGCCATCCGGCGCCACATGGTCGTCGCCGGGCAGGATCTCCGCGGTTGAGCAACGGTCTGTCACTTCGAACAGCGCTCCCCAGCGGTTCGAGTTCGTCTCGTCCGGGCTGAACACGCGGAAGTTGTCGGCATTACCTTTCATCACATCGCGAATAAACTCCCCTTGGACGCGCGTGGCTTCGCCATCCGCCGCACCGGGCTTCCGCACTGTCATGGCGTAGTCGCGGAAATCCGGCAAGCGCAGGTCGTGCAGCAGGAGGCCGCCGTTGGCATGCGGATTGGCGCTCATGCGGAGGGAACCGGCCGGTGCAAGATCCGCCAACTCGGGGATAAGCTTGCCGGTCTTGTCGAAGAGTGCTTCCGGCTTATAACTCTTCATCCACCGCTCGAGAATCTTGAGGTGGCCGGGCTTGGCCATATCGCCCATCGGCACCTGATGCGACCGGAATGTCCCTTCCGCCTGCTTCCCGTCCACGACCTTCGGCCCGGTCCAGCCCTTCGGCGAGCGCAGGACGATCATGGGCCAGCGGGGCCGTTTCGTAAATCCCTTCGTCCGCGCGGCGCGCTGGATCTTCTTGATGTCAGCCACGACGACATCGAGCGTGGCGGCCATCTGTCGATGCATCGTGGCAGGATCGTCTCCCTCGACGAAATAGGGACGGTAGCCGTACCCGATGAAGAGCGCTTCCAGCTCGTCGTGCGGAAGCCGTGCCAGCACCGTGGGACCGGCGATCTTGTACCCGTTCAAATGCAGGATCGGCAGCACGGCGCCGTCTCGCACAGGGTTCAGAAACTTGTTCGAATGCCAACTGGTCGCCAACGGGCCGGTTTCCGCTTCCCCATCGCCCACGACACAGGCGACCAGCAGATCCGGATTATCGAACGCCGCGCCGAACGCATGGGACAGCGAATACCCCAGCTCGCCGCCCTCATGAATGGACCCGGGTGTCTCCGGCGAGACGTGACTCGGAATGCCGCCGGGAAAGGAGAACTGTGTGAACAGCCGCTTCAGGCCCTGTTCGTCTTGCGAGACGTTCGGATAGACCTCGCTATAGGTGCCTTCCAAGTAGGCATTTGCGACAAGTCCAGGCCCGCCATGGCCCGGCCCTGTGAGGTACATGACGTTCAATCCGTATGCTGTAATGACACGATTCAGATGGACATAGACGAAGTTCAGCCCCGGCGTCGTGCCCCAGTGGCCAAGCAAGCGTGGTTTGATATGAGCCAGCGTGAGCGGCTTCTTCAGCAACGGATTGTCGTAGAGATAAATCTGTCCGACCGACAGGTAATTGGCGGCTCGCCAATAGGCATCCATTTTTCCAAGCAGATCCGGTTTCAACCGCGATTTTCTTCTCAGCATAATCTCCTCATCGCCCCCGACTGTCCGCTGTGATCACATGCACGACGGATTGCGCGATCTCACGCTCTTCGTCCGTATGCATGACGCGCACGGTGACTCGGCTGCCGGCTGTGG
>JANYAJ010000417.1 GCA_025361385.1 Nitrospira sp. | reverse complement strand
CCCCTGATCCAGAATCACGAGAGCCTGTGTCAAAGACAGCCGAACTCCAGTCTTTCCCTGGAGCAACACATGCCGAACCGACTCCACCACATGAAGGCTGCTCGCGCGCCCCTCTTCGTCATAGGTCCGTAAAATTGTCCGAACGAGCCGCCGCTGCAGCGCAACCGGCAACTCCATGAAGGCCTGGAGATTGACTCGTTGCACGCCTCCGGAATCAGGAGTCACGAGCGTCTGGACCAGATCCCTCGTCACCCGCTCCAAGTACCGTTCGTCTTCACGCACGACATCTGCCTGTCGCTGGAGCACACGGACGGCAGCCGGAGCCAACCGAGTGATGACAGGAAGGAGGTCTTTCCTAATCCGATTACGATAATAGAGAGGCTTCTCATTGCTTGAGTCACGGCGATAGGTCAGTCCTTCATGACTCAAATAGGTCAACACTTCCTCACGAGTGGAGGCCAAGAGTGGGCGAATGATTCCGTCCTCACGCGCATAGGGCATCCCGGCTAACCCGGCCATCCCTGCCCCGCGCAACATCCACATAAGCACCGTTTCTGCCTGATCATTGGCGGTATGACCGACCGCAATGCGGACAGCCCCGACCTCGTGAGCCAATTGCCGCATGAAGTCATACCGTGCGTCGCGAGCCCTGGCCTGAAGCGATGAGCGCTGTCGTCGTTTGACCAGCGTGGGCCGATGGATGACAAGAGACAGCTGCCGTTCCTGACAAAACTCCCTGACAAACGATTCGTCGCCGTCGGACTCCGCTCCTCGCAACCCATAGTTACAATGGATTGCAGTAAGCGTGAGTCTCCAGGACTGGGCCAGGCGATGAAGCAGAGACAACAACGCGATTGAGTCGGGCCCGCCCGATACCGCCACCAAGAGGTGCTGACCGGGAACGAATAGCTGATGCTGACGCACCGTTCGAACGAGATGAGTCAATAAAGCCGGCCGGACAGCAGGTCTGCTGGACGACCGCGTGATCGCCGCTTCAACAGCCATGGTCACTGAACTCCCTGTGGGATTCGCTGCAAACTCCTGCGCGCCTGCTCCACATCACGGACGATCTGCTTCGACAGCTCATCGGCAGAAGCAAAGGTATGGTCGCCGCGCACTCGCGCCACAAACTGCACGGTGATCTCCTGGCCATAGAGATCGCAGCGCTGATCCAACAAATTGACTTCAATCAGGCGCTCCCCTCCGCCGAAAGTCGGCCTGGTCCCGATGTAGGCGATCGCATCAGACGTCTGAGCCCCGTGGACCGCTCTCGCGGCATAGACGCCATCAGGCGGCACGACGCGATCGACCGGGATGTGTAGATTCGCCGTGGGCCAGCCCATCGCTTCCCCCTGCTGCATCCCATGCACCACCGTACCGCGAATCCCGTAGAAACGCCCGAGGAGCATGGCAGCCTGTTCCACGTTCCCTGCCTGAATGAGCTGGCGAATCCTGGTCGAACTCACCACGCCTCCCTCAAGCATCACGGGAGTCACAGGATGCACGCGGAAGCCATACAGCCCACCGAGATGTACGAGATCTTCGATATGTCCTGCCCGACCCTTCCCAAAGGCAAAATGATTCCCGACAAACAGCTCGGAGAGGGTGAGCGATCGATGCAGGATGCCTTCTGCAAATTCATCAGGGCTCATCGCCGCAAATATGGGACTAAACTCCAGAAACACCACTTCATCGATTCCTGCAGCCTCGAAGTGCGCCAGCTTTTCCTCAGGACTGGTAAGAAAGCGAAGATCGACGTGGGGGGCGAGGATTTTGACCGGGTGTGGATCGAAGGTCAGGACAAGCGCAGTCCCCTGCGCCTTCCGAGCCGTCTCGACCACCGTCTGCAGCAGTGCGCGATGGCCCAGGTGGTGGCCATCAAAATTACCGATCGTGGCGACTGGATACGCACGTGGAGGACATTTACCGGACAGCCCACGCGTGACTTTGAGCATGGTCGTCAGTGAAGGAGACGCGCCGCGTCTTTAGCAAAGTAGGTCAAAATGAGATCTGCGCCAGCCCGCTTGATCGAGAGCAACGATTCCATCATGGCGCGCGACTCATCAAGCCAGCCGGCTTGGGCGGCCGCTTTAATCATGCTGTACTCACCACTCACTTGATAGGCCGCCACCGGCAACAACATCTGCGCCCTGGCCGCGGCAATAATATCGAGATACGGCAATGCCGGTTTCACCATGATGATGTCCGCCCCCTCCTCAACATCGAGGGCGATTTCGCGAAGCGCTTCTCGGCGGTTGGCCGGATCCATTTGATACGATTGCCGATCGCCGAATTGCGGGCTTGAACCGGCCGCATCCCGAAACGGCGCATAAAAGCAGGACGCGAATTTAGCGGCATAGGCCATGATCGGCAGCTCATGAAATCCTGCCTGATCCAATTCCGTCCGGATCGCTGCCACTCGCCCATCCATCATATCGGATGGAGCCACCATATCGGCCCCGGCTTGCGCATGGGTTCTGGCCATGGTACGGAGACAATCCAGCGTTTCATCGTTGAGAATGCGCCCGTCCTTGACGATCCCGCAATGCCCATGATCGGTGTATTCGTCGATACAGACATCGGTGATGACCATGACGCCAGGCACCTGGTCCTTCACCGCTTTGACCGCCCGCTGCACGATGCCGTTCGGATCGAACCCCGAACTTCCCCGCGCATCTTTCCGATCCGGAATCCCGAACAGAATGATAGCGGGAATACCCAAGGCCACTACCTCGCGAGCCTCTTTGACCAAGAGATCGACCGAGAGCCGAAACTGGCCCGGCATCGAGGCGATCTCCTCCCGCCGATCTCGCCCTTCGACGACGAATAGCGGATAGATGAAGTCTGAAGGGGCCAGGTTCGTCTCCCGTACCATACGGCGAAAGGCCTCATGCTGCCGCAACCGTCTGAGCCGCTGAATGGGGAAAGCCATCGAATTACTTTCTTGGAAGATTCGTTAAGAACACGACGAGGTCGCGGACGGAAATCATGCCGACCAACCCGCCATCCCGCGTCACGCCAAGATGGCGAATATGCGTTTGAGCCATCAGATCGTTGGCATCGAGCAACGTCTTATTCTCCTCGATCGTCAAAATCGGGGCCGACATAATCTGTTCAACCGTCGTCTTATGAGTATCCGCTCCAGCCGCCACCACCCGCCGAACCATATCGGTATCGGTCAAAATGCCGACAATCTCCTTCCCGTTCGTCACGAACAAGCTGCCAATGCCACGATCCCGCATGATACGTGCCGCTGTCTGGGCATCGGTATCCCGCTCAACCGTAATAAACTTCTCTCTCGGAACCATGAACGACTTGACTGCAACCATGAGAATCCCCCCTCTTACTAAACAAATCAGTTCCGTACCCCGTCGTCTACCGCGACCTATCCATGCGCAGAAACAGCCACTCGTACCCCTTCACTGAAATGCCGGACAATGGCCTCGGTCAATGCCGGCACCGTATTTTCAGTCGGCATGATCGTCACCGTCAACCCATATTCTTCCGCTGTACGTGCCGTAATGGGTCCGATACAGGCAATCGCCACCTGAGCCACGAGTCTCGAGACCGCCTCTCGCCCGCCAAAAAGCTCCACAAAGTTGCGCACAGTGGACGAACTCGTAAAGGTGAGCGCCGCCACCCGGCCATCGCAAAGTTGCTGCGTCAAAGACGCGACATCTACCGTCGGAGCGATCGTCCGGTAGACCGGAATCACATCGACAACCGCCCCCAACTCACTCAACTGTTCCGGCAAAATCTCACGAGCGACTTCGGCACGTGGAATCAGCAGGCGGCTCCCACGGATGCCCACCTGAGCTAACGCGACAATGACCCCTTCTGCTTGAAACTCGGCTGGAACGATATCCGCCCTCAATCCATGAATGCTCAATTCCTGTGCAGTGCGCGGTCCAATGGCGCAAATACGAAGCGGTGCCAAGGCACGCGCATCTTTCCCTGCGGCATGGAGACGATCCATGAACGGCGTGACCCCGTTTACGCTGGTAAAGATCAGCCATTGATAGGTGCTGAGACGATTGATCGCATCATCGATCGCCTGCCAACTGACCGGAGGGACGATTTGAATCGTCGGCACCTCCACTGGCTCCGCTCCGTAAGCCGCAAGCAGCTGAGAAAACTCTTGCGCCTGTTCCTGAGCCCTGGTCAGCACAATGCGTTTCCCAAAGAGCGGCTTAGTTTCAAACCAATTCAGCTGCCCTCGTAGTCGCACCACCTCACCCACGACGATCACCGTCGGCGGTTCGAGGTGCACGGCTTCGGTTCTCGCCACAATATTGTCCAAAGTCCCCACAATGGTCTGTTGATCCGCCTTGGTCCCCCAATGAATCGCCGCTACCGGCGTCTCAGACGACCGACCTTCTGCCACTAAGTGGCCAACAATCGAGGGGAGATTCTTCATCCCCATCATGAACACGAGCGTGCCAGATGCGCCTGCCAACTTAGGCCATTCCAACAGGGTCTCCGGTTTGGTGGGATCTTCATGACCAGTCACAAACGTGACCGTGGAGGCCAGGGTGCGATGGGTCACCGGAATACCTGCATAGGCAGGCACCGCAATCGCCGCTGTCACGCCAGGCACCACCTCAAAATCGATCCCTGCAGCGGCCACCGCTTCCGCTTCTTCTCCGCCACGTCCGAAGACAAAGGGGTCGCCACCCTTGAGCCGGACCACCACATTTCCCTCTTGAGCCCGCTCAATCAGCAACCGATTGATATCGGCTTGGTCTCGATACTGACCACGCCCCCGTCGCCCGACATAGATGCGCTGCGCCGTGGCCGGAGCATACTGCAGCAAGGCCGGATTGGCGAGAAAATCGTAGAGCACGACATCGGCCTGCTCCAGGCATGCCTTCCCTTTGAGCGTCAGGAGGCCAGGATCGCCTGGTCCCGCTCCAACCAAATAGACCTTTCCTGACCTTCTCGGTGTCGTCATGCCGTCCCGTAGATCCCTTGGAGAATTCTCTCGCCCCCGCGCGCAAGCAATCGTTCCGCGAGTTGAACACCGATCGATTCAGGATCTTCAATCGTCCCGTCAACAGAATCGCGAATGAGTTCCTTGCCGTCCACACTGGCCACGACGCCTTCCAATCTCACCTTTGTACCGGTCAATGTTGCATGGGCGGCGATTGGGACCTGACAGCCTCCTTGAAGCCGATGGAGCAACGCACGCTCAGCAAGAACGGCGATCTTACTCGGCGCATGGTCCAAGCCGCTTAAGAGGGAACGAATGAAGGCATCGTCCCTCCGGCCCTCAATTCCGAGCGCGCCCTGGCCAATAGCAGGCAAACTAATCTGAGGCGCCAAATACTCTGTGATTTCATGCGCCCACGCCAATCGTCGAAGTCCAGCTGCGGCGAGCACGATGGCATCAAACTGTCCCTCACGCAATTTCTTGAGCCTGGTATCCAGATTCCCACGTAACATCGCAATCGTGAGGTCGGGCCTCGCATGCAGGAGTTGCGATTGGCGGCGAAGGCTGCTGGTTCCAATCCTGGCACCAAGCGGAAGGTCCATGAACGACTTTCCGTCACGGCTGATCAAGGCATCCCGCGGATCCTCACGAGGCGGCACACAGAGAATCTCCAGCCCATCGGGCAGTTCCGTGGGGACATCTTTCATGCTATGCACCGCCAGATCGATCTCGCCGCTCAACAACGCTTCCTCGATTTCCTTGACAAAGAGCCCCTTCCCACCGATTTGAGCCAACGGAACGTCGAGAATTCTGTCCCCCGATGTCTGGATCCGCCGCAACGTGACCGTCACATGAGGAGCCAACGCGTGCAACTGTGCCTGTACCCACTCACTCTGATCCTCCGCCAACTTGCTACCGCGCGTTCCCAGCACGACGCTCAATCGTTCATGGCTGACTTTCGACATAGCTCCCTTTCACCGACTCGTATCATGATATGGAGTATGAAACGTCGCGGCCCGTTCGCGGCCCGGGAGTTTCTCTACAGTGTCGTGGTCCACCCGTGAGGTCTCGCTGGACAGGGTCCCGCTGACGAAACTTCTATAGGAGGACGAGACGAGTAAAAAGCTGATCAACCCAAGAATCGACAAGAGGTAGACAAGCACATCCCACCGGAACCCCTCCCGCTCCCGATAATCGAAACCGCAGGCCGGGCAATCGGGCAGGGGATCATGTCCCAGGTATGTCTTTCGACATTTGGGACAGGTAAAGAGTTTCGGCCCTGTGCGGGTCTTCCCCATAGAATTGATACATTCATCGATCCGGTGACTTCGCGCCAGCTTTTGGAGTCGTCTCTTCACGACTTTGGATATTGCTCTCTACTGCACTCCCGTTGACGGTCGAACCCGCGGCATCCCCAAGGCTGAAGAATCGCCTCGCCGCCTCGACGAACGCAGCCCCGTCCGAAGAATTCACCTCAGCCTTGAGCGTCACCATCGTGTTGTGAATGAGCTTGTTCACGATCGAGGATGCCATCGCCTCGACCAGTTCACGCTCGGGCTCTGAGAGATTCGCCAATCGCCCCAAAGTCTTCTCAACCTCTGCCCGTTTGATCTCATCGGCTTTCGTACGGAGCGCCATGATGGTGGGGGTCACTTCGAGCGACTGGAGCCACTGCCGAACAATCCCGACTTCATCCACCACCATCTGCTCGGCCTTCTCGGCCTCCAGCAAACGTCCCCCGCGGTTCTGTTCAACCCGCGCTTTCAAATCATCGATGTCGAAAAGAAACGCATTATCCACATGACGCACCGCCGGATCGATATTGCGTGGGACCGAGATATCGATCAGGAACATCGGGCGATTCATCCGCTGTTTGACCGATCGCTGCACATCGTCCTCGCTCACGAGATAATGCGCGGCACCGGTCGATACCAACACAATATCGGCAGACGCCATGTCTTCCCGAAACTGTTCAAAGGGAACCGCGGTGCCGCCGAATCGATCGGCTAATTCCATTCCATGTTGCGGATTCCTCGTCGTGACCCGCACATGACGGACCCCGCTGGCAATAAAATGTCGGGCCGCCAACTTGGCCATCTCCCCCGCCCCCACCAACAACACCGTCTTCTCGCTGAGATCCGAAAAGATTTTCTTAGCCAACTCGACCGCGGCATAACTGACCGACACCGCCATCTCGGCAATTTTGGTTTCCGTCCGCACACGCTTGGCGACGGAGATCGCCTTCTTCACAACTTTATTCAGAATGATGCCGGTCGACTTATGTGTCAGTGCGACCTCAAATGCGTCTTTGATCTGTCCCAGAATCTGCGACTCGCCGACAATCATCGAGTCGAGACTAGAGGCCACACGAAACAAATGACTGATCGCCCGATCCCCCTGGTGCCAGTAGAGATGGGGTGTTAGTTGCTCTGAAGACAGCGACAGGTGGGCATCGGCCAGAAATTCCTGAATACGACCATACCCGGCTTCGATTTCATCGACGACGGCATAGACCTCGACGCGATTACAGGTGGACAGCAATATGCCTTCCCGTACCCCTTGATACGAACAGAGACGGGTCAGGGCTTCATTCATCCGGCTCTCAGGAATCGCGAGCTTCTCGCGAATTTCAACCGGGGCGGTCTTATGACTCAGACCGACAACAACAATATGCATATCAAGACACCGGTCCGTGGCCTTTGAGGACCACGCCAATGAGGGTCAAAATCACTCCGGCAAATCCAATAATCGTCAAATAGGCTGCCCGTTTGGCTCGCCAGCCCACCGTGAGTCGTCCGAGCAACACGGCGAAGTAGAACACCCATGTCACCAACGCCCATGTTTGTTCGGGATTCCAACTCAGGTACGACCCCCGAGAGAACTCGGCTGATAACGCCCCGGTGATGATGCCGAGCGTCAGCAGCGGAAACCCCATCACGATCGATTGCTGATTGAGATGGTCGAGAAAATCCAAAGCAGGCAATTTTGAGTAGAGGACATTGAAACGTTTAGACTTGAGAAGTCCGTCCTGAATCAGATACATGACACCAGCCACAAAGGCGAGAGCAAACCCCACGGTCCCGAGCATACTCAGGGTGACATGGACCCACAGCGTACGAAACATAGGGCTCAACGTCGGAGCGGTTTCTGGCAGTGCCGCGGCAGAGACGAGCGACACAAGGGCCAGTGGAACGATGAACGAACCAAGCACATGCAGACGATGACGAAACTCTACAGCAAGAAAGACGAGAATTAGCATCCAGGAAAAAAACGACAGGGCTTCATGAAACCCGGGCGGCGAGACGTCTGCCGTTCCGACCATTCTCGCCACCAACGCAATGGTATGAGCAGCAAACCCGATCGCTGTCATGCCCAACGAGGCTTTAGACAAGGCCTCTGAAGGCCACAGCAGGTAGGCAAGAAAGGAAACGGTGGCCGCAAAATACAAGGCCATCGTCACCATGAAAAACATGGCGGCCATAGAGTGCTATCCCCTCAACTTTTCAGGACAAAAAGACACGCATGAAACGAGGAATTATATCGATGGCGCGAGATGGGAGTCAACCAAACGATCGTAAGATACAAGGTCTGACAATCGCGTCTCATTTCCCCGGCACCCTCTACATCGTCGGCACGCCAATCGGTCACCCTGACGACATCACTCTTCGGGCTCTTGCGACGTTGCGCCGCGTCTCGATTATTGCGTCAGAAGATCCAGTCGTGACCCAAGCACTCCTGACCCATCACGGCATCACTGCCACGATCACGAGCTACGGCCCGCTCAATCGCCACGAGAAAGTACGGCTCCTTCTGCATCGACTCACGCAGGGGCATGATGTGGCCTTCGTCTCAGACAACGGCACCCCGGTGATCTACGACCCGGGCAGCCTGTTTGTGGCGGCAGCTCATCAAGCAGGAATCCCGGTTAAAGCGATCCCGGGCCCCTCTGTCATGCCGGCGGCTACGGCCATCTCCGGATTTTCTGGAGATGCGATCATTTTTGAGGGGCGCCTGCCGTCATCCAGCTTACGCCTCACAGCATTCCTCGCCAAACTCCGCGAGGAGCGCAGAACGCTCGCCTTCTACGTAGCCTCAGGAGCCCTCAGAAGACTGCTACAAGCTCTGGCGCAAATCCTCCCCAGTAGACAGGTTGCCATTGCGATAGATCTCACGACGCCCAAGGAGACTCTTACGCGCGGAAGGTCTGAGGAGCTGCTCGATCAGATCAGACAGGTATCGAAAGACTCGGCGGTGACGGTCATCATTGAAGGGTACAGGGCAGGGTCGAAGACAAAAAAGATAAGAAGAGATATCCCACGCGCTACTCGTCGTCGCGGCGGCGAATGAGTACTCGATAGGACAGGTCTACGCGATCCTGTGAAAGGATCATGTGCCCCTCATTGCTCACGCTGCGCGGGACATTCTGAATCGGATCGCCATCGTCCAACAGTACCGAAAGAATCTGTCCCTGTTCCATCGTTTCCAGCTTCAACTTCGTCTTGACGAAGTTATAGGGACAAATCACTCCTCGTAAATCCAACTCGGCATCCGGCTGACCGGTCACAGCCACGCTTCCCTCACGATGTTCGATCACTACTCGCTCCTTCTCAAGTCTTGACTGCTCGCACCCGCCGTCTGCAAATCCTAGCAAGGAGTCAGTGCACCCGCAAGCGCCACATCGGGAAATAATGAGGCAGGTGGCAAAAAAAGAAGGGGCAGCAAAACGCTGCCCCTTCCCACAGAGTCACACAATGTATTGCGACTTAGTTCAGACCCTTGACCAAGTTTGGCTTGGTATAGTCCGTCCCATAGTCAGATCTGTTACCGCTTGCATTGCCCCATCCTGGCTGCGGTTCACATTGCCAGCAAGGAGCAGCACCGGTATATTCACCAACCGGGCTAGTGATACCGGAATCGATCTTGCCTGGGAGCACCGCACCAGCGATACCACCGGTGATTGCGCCACTGTTCGTGGTAATCCCCCGCTCGGTCGCCGGATTCGGGCGCTGCCCAAGCCCGCCAAAGCCAGCAAGCTTCTCATTGCCACGCATCACAGTGATCTCACGGACGATCTTACGCCCTGTGCCGAATGGCTGGGCCGCACTCGTTTCCTCGATCGCCTGGATGGTCACATCGTCACCAGACTCAATTATACGAATCCGATCGTAATTGGTCTTGTCATCAAAATATACCGTGCGGTAGTTCATCGCCCCACCACCTGCACGTCCCTCATCGTGGGAGCTTCCACCCATCTCAAGAAACATTTTATTAGCCGGCCGGTCAAAACCAATCACACGGCCATACATGGTTTCTGCCTGCGACAACCGGTCGAGAAACTGGCTTCGATCATAGGTGTTCACGCGAGGAGTCGTCCCCGATACATCGCCGACTCCTTCGCCCACGCCCATTCCGGATTGGTTAGATTGCAAACGCTCCTGAGCGATTGACACACCCACAGAACCGACAAAAAGAATTGCCGTTCCTAGTGCCAACACTTTACGCATGTGCTGCCTCCTTGGTGAGATTAGAGAATGAAGTGAAATGACGGACCAACAAGATGGGACCAACATGATCAGGTTTATGCTGCTTCATCACGACTACGGCGCGGACTATAGGCCACCAATTCAGACATGTCAAGAGGCATAATCGTGAGCAATTTAGCATTGATTGAGGCACTAAAGAAAGGATTGTCCTCGCAATAAAAGCACTCAGGACTCTTGTATTGCTACAACTCGATATTTATGGTGCCCAGAGGGAGGGTTGAACTCCCACTCTCTTACGAGAACCGGATTTTGAGTCCGGCGCGTCTGCCAGTTCCGCCATCCGGG
>JANYAJ010000169.1 GCA_025361385.1 Nitrospira sp. | reverse complement strand
GGCCGGGGCCGTCGCTATCGGAGACGTCGTTCAGGAAGGCCAGACCGTGCAATTCCATCTCCGCGATGCAAAATCGGCCAGTGACGACTTGCACTTTCTCCTGGCTGCGGATCGAGCGAAGCACCAGAATCCCCCGCTCGGAGCCCTCTTGTTCAGTTGTTGCGGGCGTGGAGAGGGCCTCTTTGGCCAGCCCCATCACGATAGTGGAGTTGTGCAAGAGCGCCTCGGGTCTCTCCCGACGGCTGGTTTTTTCGCGCAAGGAGAGATTGGTCCGGTCGGGGGACGCAATTTCCTGCACGGCTACACGGCCAGTGTGGTCATCTTCTCTGAGCCGGACTCCCGTACGCCACATCCGTGAACGTCATGTATTGAGCGCTCGACATAGATTCCCGGCCTCGCTGTCGGCAGGAGATTCTACGCATCGCAATCAATTATGTTATTGCCGTCCACTCGGATGGTTAGGTGGTCAACGACTAGGAAAGGAGTAGGTATGCCGCATCAAGAAGCAGGCGCTGAAGGGAATGAAGTCACGACGTCATCGGGGTTGCAGTATGTCGATCTCACAGTCGGAACCGGAGCCACGGCAGAGGCGGGACAGACGGTTATCGTGCATTACACCGGCTGGTTGGAGAACGGGAAGAAATTCGACAGTTCCGTAGACCGGGGCCAGCCCTTCTCGTTTCCTCTAGGGGCCGGGCGAGTCATCAAAGGATGGGATGAGGGCGTGAAGGGCATGAAAGTGGGCGGCAAACGAAAGCTGACCATTCCTTCAAAGCTTGGGTATGGCGCACAGGGGGCGGGCGGCCTGATCCCTCCGCATGCCACGCTGATTTTCGACGTCGAACTGCTGGGCCTGTGAGCCACGTCATGCAACGCACCCCACTGATCACGCACCATCAAGCCTGCGGCGCCAAACTCGTCGATTTTGCCGGATGGGAGATGCCGATTCAGTACAGCGGTGTCGTGGACGAGTACCACACCGTCCGCTCCGCTGTCGGCCTTTTCGATGTGAGCCATATGGGGCGGCTGCGAGTCGCCGGCCCCGGTGCCATCCCGTTCCTTCAGCGAATCACGACGAACGACGTCAACAAGATCGCGGTCTCGCAAGCCCAATATTCCATGGTCTGTAACGAGCACGCGGGCATCAAAGACGACATCTTTGTCTATCGGCTCGGGTCGGATGAATTTCTTTTGTGCGTGAATGCCTCGAACCGCGAGAAGATTCTGTCGTGGCTCCAAGCACAGCTTGGCCAGGATAGAACGGTTCGTCTCGACG
The DNA here is from genome assembly GCA_025361385.1 of Nitrospira sp. Taxonomy (GTDB): domain Bacteria; phylum Nitrospirota; class Nitrospiria; order Nitrospirales; family Nitrospiraceae; genus Palsa-1315. The sequence continues at coordinate 5,042 of JANYAJ010000169.1, read as the reverse complement.
ATCGGTCGGTTGAATTGGCTCAAGTGGCTGTCCAGGGTCCCAGGTCTCGCGAGCTACTCATGAGTCTTGGCGGGACGGCTCTTGAAGGGCTCAAGCTCCATCACACCTGTGAGGGGGCGATCGGCGGCCTGTCCTGCTTGCTGGCCAGAACAGGTTACAGTGGTGAATTGGGCTATGAGATTTATATCGACGCAGATAAGGTCGGCCGCCTCTGGGACCTGCTTATCGACAAGGGCCAGGCCTGGGGGCTCAAACCGGCCGGACTCGGCGCACGAGATCTTCTCCGGCTGGAGATGGGTTATTTGCTCTACGGCAATGACATGGGTGAAGACACGACGCCACTCGAAGCCAATGCGGATTGGACCGTCAGCTTTCAGAAAGGCGAATTCATCGGCAGCCAGACGCTCCTGGCGCAGAAACAGGCCGGAGTCGCTCGTCGTTTCGTGGCGTTCGAACTGGTTGAGAAGGCCGTGCCACGCCATGGATTCAGAATCCTCGACCCCGCAACTGCCCAACCTATCGGCGAGGTAACCAGCGGCAACCTCTCGCCACTCCTTCAGAAAGGCATCGGGTTGGGTTACGTGCCTCTGCGCTATGCGGAGCCCGGCACGTCCATTCTGATAGAGATTCGCAGCAAGAACGTCCCCGCACAGATCGTCAAGCCACCGTTCTACAAAAAGCGCAAGGTCTAGCCTATGCAGACCAAACGCATGTACACCGGCATCATCGTGAATGTAGACGTCGACACCGTCACGTTGCCGAACGGCCTCACGGTCGACTTAGAAGTGGTCCGCCATCCAGGAGCAGCCGCGGTGGTGCCGCTGAAAGACGATGGCACGGTCGTCTTGATTCGGCAGTTCCGCCAGGCGGCAGGAGGGTTCATCTACGAAATCCCAGCGGGAAAACTTCATTCCGGCGAAGACCCTATGGCCTGTGCGGCCCGAGAACTAGAAGAAGAAATAGGCTATCGGGCCGGCAAGCTGGAGCTGCTGTCCAGTATCTTGACCGCACCAGGGTTCACCGACGAGGTGATCCACGTCTACAAGGGAACCGGGTTGACGGCGGGGAAGCAACAGCTCGATCGGGATGAAGTCCTTGAAGTGATCGAGCTTCCCCTACTGGAAGCAATCAGAATGATTGAGACTGGTGCGATCAGGGATGCGAAATCGATTGTGGGATTGCAGGCGGTCTATCTTCGGAGGAATAACAGGTAGGGAAGAGCACTCGAAGGGTCTCCCGCTTTAGGCAGGAGACCCCTCAAGCCAATTAGCCTCGCCAGAGAAAAGGGATTACTTGCCCTTCTCGTCTTTCTTCTTCTCATCCTTCTTGTCGCCGAACGTATCGGCGTGGCCGCCCTTCTTCTCGTCCTTCTTCTCGTCTTTCTTTTTCTCGTCAGCGTACACGAGGACGTGGCCGCCCTTCTTCTCATCCTTCTTGTCCTTCTTCTCTTCACCGGCGAAGGAAGGCGCGCTGAACGTCACTGCTACTGCCACTGCCATGATTGCCATCAAGATGCGCTTCATAGTATGTCACTCCTTGTTAGTGTTTGAAGATTGTGCCATTCATCGGCACTCACCTGGTCTAATGAGCAATCTTGGTGCCGGGATAAGAAAATCAATGTTTTTTCATGCTTATCAATGTCTTGCGAGTATACATTGGTCCGCATCTGAATGGTTATACCATCGTTTTTCTGTGGCAGGATGGCTGAGTAACGGCTAAACCGCCTCAAATCGAAAAAGGCATATGCTGGTCGAACTTATGACGGAATTGACCGGCGATTTGACCAAACGATGATTCGCACAACTGTACGACAGCGACCAAAGACTCACTCCCATAAAGGGCTCACAGACCACATTCAGCCTGGAGTCCGAATCCTCTTTGTCGGCATCAACCCAGGCCTGCGTTCTGCAGCTATAGGCCATCACTTTGCAGGTCACTCTAATCGGTTCTGGAAACTCTTGTATGAATCGAAGCTCGTCTCTGAGCCACTGACCTACCAAGATGATTGGCGCCTGCCAGAGATGGGCCTCGGTTTGACCAACATCATCCAACGACCCAGCGCAGGAATTGATGTGCTCAAACCGATGGAATATGCCACTGGACAAAAGAGGCTTGTCGCCACGGTGCGACGCTATCACCCTCATACAATCGCCCTTCTCGGTGTCACAATCTATCGCGCATTATTCCCGAAGCAGCACTCGGAACGGATATGCGTTGGACTGCAAGACGAAACCTTGGCCGGGCACCCTATCTTTGTTCTGCCCAATCCCAGCGGACGGAATGCCCATTACTCATACCAAGCGATGCTGATAGCCTTCCGCACACTGGCCGAGGTGACCAGTAATCCTCTTGAACATCCGACTGGTGGAATGAGAGCAGCAGGATCCTCCAAACGGCCGTAGCTCATTTTCCACGAGAATTGTCTAGCCACGGCAACAACTATATGATTCGACTGTAAAAGGTGGTCGTAAAAAGAGTAGTCAAATTCCAGCAACCCCCCTTGAACTGGGACTCGGATTGTTTGATAATTTAAAGGGTCCCTCGCGTTTGAATCCTGTCACACATCCTTAGGACACAATGAAAAGGATTCTTCTAGTTCTACTCGTCTGTTGGATTTGGGTGACTCCCGATCCTCTCTTGGCACAACCATCGTCGCAGCCATTGATTGATGGGGCGATGAAAGAATGTCGTACCGGTCGTGTCGCACAAGACAAGACCCGTCGAGTTGCTCATTTCGAGAAAGGCCGGGCTCTGGCCGAACAAGCTGTGGTCTTGGACGACCGAACGGCTGACGCGCATTTTGCCCTGTTCTGTAATTTAGGCGAATTGATGCGGGTTGACGGAGAGTTGAACGTCACCTCGATCTGGGGCTTCCGCCGCATGATGAAAGAGCTCGACCGGACATTGGAACTCTCACCGGATCACCTCGATGCCCTGTCGGCCAAAGGCACCTTTCTTGTCAGGCTTCCCTCCATGCTTGGAGGAGACAGGGGAAAGGGCGAAAAACTTCTCCAATACGTGCTCCAGAAAGAGCCCCAGTCCATCAACGCCAGGCTGAGCTTGGCCAAGAGCTATTGTGCCGATGGTCGGCACAACGAAGCCATCTTGCTCGCCTCCGAAGCGCTCGATCTTGCCCAAGCCGAACAACAGGATGACTTTGCGCCTGAAGCGGCAAGGGTATTGGCTCAACTCCGGACCAACGCCGCGAAGGCCAATTAGCCCTTCCCTTCCAAGCTGATTCTGGAACCAGGTATTAAATCGTGCTATCTTCAGCCGGTTACAGCCGTCATCGGTCAACAGTCACACGTCAATCGTGACGGCACAAAACATTTTCCCTCCAACTATTCGCGCGACGAGTAATGGTTCATCAATCACGAGGATCAGAAGAGAACAGACCGTTGTACTTTTGATAGCCAGCGGCAAGGAGCATATACATCTATGTTACTGAGTGGCAAAACAGGACTGATCATCGGGGTCGCAAACAAACACAGCATTGCCTGGGCTATCGCCCAATCGGCGGCCAGCCAGGGCGCCAAGTTGTTCTTTAATTATCAGGGCGAGCGGCTACGGGAGAACGTCGAAGAGCTGGTCGCCACGATGCCAGGCGCAAAAGCTTTTCCTTGCGACGTGGGAGACGATGCACAAATTGCCGCATTGATGCAGAATGTCGGGAAGGAAACTCCGAAGATCGACTTCCTGGTCCATTCAGTCGCCTTTGCCCCACGGGAAGAACTGACCGGTCAGTTCGTGGATACCACGAGGCAAGGATTCGCGACAGCCCTCGACGTGAGTGCCTATTCGCTCGTTGCCGTCACCAAGGCGGCGCTGCCCCTCATGACCGACGGAGGCTCCGTCGTCACGCTCACCTATCTTGGCGCGGAACGGGTCGTGCCACATTACAATGTGATGGGTGTTGCCAAGGCCGCGCTCGAAGCCACCGTCCGTTATCTGGCCCACGACCTCGGCCCGAAGAACATTCGGGTGAACGCCATTTCCGCCGGTCCGATCAAAACCCTTGCGGCTCGCGGAGTCTCCGGCATCAGCAAGATGGTCGACCACCACAGAGAATTTGCCCCGCTACGCCGCGCAACCGAGCAAGGCGAAGTGGGCGATACAGCATTGTTCTTGGTCAGCCCGCTAGGACGAGGAATTACCGGAGAAGTGATCTACGTCGATGGCGGGTATCATATTCTTGGCTCACTCGCGTCACCCGACTAACGGCTGTTGAAAAAGGCTGCCAGCGGCGTTCAGACCCTCAACGCGGACCCAGCCCCTCACCATTCGGCAGCGCGCACAGACTTGGTGCTCCTTATTCGTCACACCGTGCGCCCCAAAGGGTACGTCTCGGTCTTTTACTTGTTACGGCCTTGCTGGACAGCCTTTTGAACAGCTGTTGGCGTGAAGTGGCATTCGTATCTTGCTTGCCGGAATGCACGTTTCATTGCTCCCGGGTGCTACTCGATCGTTCGTCTGAGTGTTTTCAACTTCCCTCGCTTCGTCTTGCTCTCCAATCGCCGCTGTTTCGACCCCTTCGTCGGCTTCGTCGCTCTGCGTTTCTTGCGCGGAATCGCCACGCTCTGAATAAGTTCCAGTAGTCGAGCGAGCGCATCCTCTCGATTCTGCTCCTGACTCCGATGTTGCTGGGCTTTGATCGTAATCACTCCATCAGCTGAAATCCGATTGTCTCGGAGCTTCAGCAGCTCTTCTTTATAGAAGGGAGGCAGCGACGAGGCCGTAATATCGAACTGCAGATGAATCGCCGACGAAACTTTATTGACGTTCTGTCCACCGGCACCCTGCGACCGCATCGCATGGATGTCGATTTCTGAATCGGGAATGATGACGTGTGAAGAGATCTGCAGCATAGAGATTACGGATGTTGAAAAAGCCCGCCAGCTTCGTTCTCGCATCGTTCAGATCCTCAACGTACCCCAGAGGGTACGCCTCGGCCATTCACTCGCTGCGGCCTTGCTGAACGGTCTTTTTGAACATCCTACATAAGCCTGGGTCCGTTTGACTATTCAAGGGATCTAGTTCCTTCG
>JANYAJ010000353.1 GCA_025361385.1 Nitrospira sp. | reverse complement strand
TGATCATAGTCGAAGCGCCTTCCGTGCGTCCGCGATTGAGATCTCGCGCCAGGCACCGGGTGGGAGTTCTTCCAGTTTGAACGGGCCATATTGAATGCGTCTGAGCCTGGTCACTTCATGCCCTAACGCCATGAAGAGTCTTCTGATTTCACGATTCCTCCCCTGAACCAGGACCACTTCCAGATGGGATTCTCGTCCGGAACTCTTCTGAATCTTCACGGTATGGCACTGAAGGCGCTCGCCCTCCTCGACCACTCCGGCTACGGCCTCTGTCGCTTGGGCCTCCGTGAACTCTCCTCGCACGGAAACCAGGTAGGTCCTCATCACTTTATGACCAGGATCGGTGAGATAGCTCGACAAGGTCGAATCGTTGGTGAGCAGAAGTAACCCGCTGGTCGCCTGATCGAGTCTCCCCACCGCATGCATGTAGCCCAAGTCAGCCGGTAACACATCGAAGATCGTCTTACGGTCCTTTTCATCACTGTGCGTCGTGATGACCCCTTTGGGTTTATGGAATATGATCAATCGTTTGGCCGAATCGTGAATCGGCTGGTCGTCGACCGCGATGGCATCTTTCGGCCACAACACCCACGTGGCCGGATCCTGCACGACTCGGCCATTGATCCGAACTCGTCCTGCACGGACCCATTCCTGGCTCTTGCTCCGAGACGCAACACCAAGCTTCGAGAGCAGTCGATCCACCGTAAACCGTTTAGACGACAAAGAGGGCTTTTGTGCCATCCTGAACCCTATCCATGTTGAAAAGTGATCGCTGAAAGCCGACGGCTTTGGATTATAGCAGTCCGCAACATAGAAGATCGCCTTTGTCGAATGTATAGGATAACAGGACAGGCCCCGGTAGGATCGCAGCGCGAGACCGGCGGGACGACGAGAATGGCGAGCCACTCGCAGGAGAGGCTTGCATGTCTCGCCAACCATGCCCGTCACGCACGTGAAAGGCTGGCGGACTTCTTTAGCCTTCTGCTATGAACTGGCTTTGAGACCGAGGATTCCCAGAATAATTAAGGCAAGTGAAGCCAATCGTGGAAGAGCTGTCGACTCGGCAAACAAGAAAATCCCCAACGTGGCAGTCCCAACGGCTCCGATCCCGGTCCACACGGCATAGCCGGTCCCGACCGGAATGGTGCGTAACCCCAGCGCCAGAAAATAGAAGCTGCCAACCATGGCCAACAGCGTCCAGGCACTGGGCCATGGACGCGAGAATCCCTCTGTATATTTCAATCCGATCGCCCAGCCTATTTCCAACAGCCCCGCCACAGACAAATAGAACCAACCCATCACACCCCGCTTTCTTCAGATCGTCCGCCTAGCGGCTCTTTCATGCAAAATCGATATACCTGCATTTTGGAATTACGAATGCAACGAGACCGGTCCTACTCCCTCCGCGTGACCATTGCCGGTTGCGGGAGCGATCGGAGGCACCGCAGCCCCATCGGCATCGGACTCCGTTGCACGGACCGGAGTCGAAACACGGCTCTCCATCCAGCGATACAACACCGGCAGCACAATCAATGTCAGTAACGTGGAACTGACGAGTCCTCCGATGACGACAATCGCCAGGGGCCGCTGCACCTCAGAGCCGATACCGCGGGCGAATGCAAGTGGCAGCAAGCCCAACAGCGCGACCAGCGCAGTCATGAGGACTGGGCGCAGCCTGAGCAGACAACCTACTACTACGGCCTCGTCCAGACTGCGGCCCTCCTCACGTAACGTGTTCATGTACGAAACCAGCACAATACCGTTCAGGACGGCCACGCCAAAAAGGTTGATGAAGCCGATAGACGCAGGGACGCTGAGGTATTCCCCCGTCAGCCACAACGCCACCACCCCTCCCACCAACGCGAAGGGAAGGTTCAGGATGATGAGTGTGGCCTGACGGAGCGAATCGAACGACGAATACAACAACAGGAAAATGAGCCCGATGGTCATGGGCACGATGATCTTGAGCCTGGACATCGCCCGTTCCATGTTTTCGAACGACCCTCCCCACGTGATCGTGTACCCCGGCGGGAGCGACACCTGTGTGGTAATTTTCCCCTGAGCCTCGGACACCAGGCTGCCGATGTCACGCCCTAGCGTGTTGAATCCGACAGACACGTAGCGCTGCAGCCGTTCGCGGCTGATCCTTCCAGGCCCTTCTTCCACCCGAACCGTCCCCAAATCGGCAAGGGGAACCAGCCGGCCGGATGCGTCAGTCAGGAGAATATTGCCGATGGTCTCGGCACTGTTCCGGTACTGTTCCGGAAAACGGACGAACAAATCGAATCGTTGCTGCCCCTCATACACGCGGGTGGCGGCGCTCCCGCCGATCGCCGTCGTAATGATCTCCCGCACATCGGCGACGTTGATGCCATGCCGGGCAATCTTGCCGCGGTCGATATCGATCGTCAGATAGGGCTGCCCGAAGACCTGTTCGACCTTGATATCCCGCACCCCGCGCACGGTCGCCAGCACGCCGGCGATGTCGTTCGCTTTGAGCCGCAACAGCTCCAGATCGTCGCCGAACAACTTAACCGTCGCTTCCGTCCGGACCCCTGAAATCAACTCATCGACCCGTTGTTGAATGGGCTGACTGATCAGGAAGGTGGCGCCCGGGACCTGCGTCAACCGTTCACGGAGCTTCTGCATCAGTTCCGGCATCGTTCGGGCAGTCGTCCATTGATCGAGCGGGCGAAGCCGCACGACTGGGTCGCTTTCATTGGCCTCTTGCGGATCGTTCCCCAATTCGGTTCTGCCGATCTTCGACAGCACCATTTCGACTTCTGGAAATTCCAGCATCGCGCGTTGCATGTCTTTTTCGATCTCGATCGAGGCTTGAAGCGACACACTGGGAAGCCGGATGGTTTGAGGAGCGACGGTCCCCTCGTTTAAAGTCGGAATAAACTCACTCCCCAGGAATGGCACGAGCACCAGGCTGCAGAGAAGCAATCCGACTGCCACGCTGAGCACGATCTTTCCATTCCCAAGCGCCCAGCGAAGTGACGGCGCATAGAGGCGCTTGACCCAGCGAACGATCCAGGGATCTTCTTCGCTTCCACGTTTCAACATCAGGGAGCAAAGAACCGGCGACAACGTCAGCGACAGGATGAGGGACACCATGAGTGCGATCATGATGGTATAGGCCAATGGCTTAAACATTTTCCCCTCCATTCCATGGAGGGACAGCACCGGCAAGAACACGATGATGATGATCAAGATGCCGAACACGACCGGCTGCGCGACCTCTTTCGCCGCCGCCAGGATCACCTCACTGTGCTTCCTGACGTTGCCATGCTGCAGTGAGAGGTGCCGATAGACGTTCTCGACCACCACCACCGATCCGTCGACGATCATGCCGATCGCAATGGTCAGTCCGCCCAGCGACATGAGGTTGGCCGTCAGACCGACCTGACCCATGACGATGAACGTGGCCAAAGGGGCCAGAACCAGAGTGCCGACGACAATCAGCGCGCTCCGGACGTTGCCCAGAAAGAGGAAGAGGACGATGACGACCAACACCACCCCCTCCGCGAGGGCCTTATAGACGGTGCCCAACGCCGCATTGATCAGCTCGATCCGGTCGTAGAACGGCACGATCTTCAGTCCGTCTGGAAGTAACTGTTTGACCTGGATGTCCTCGATACGGGCCTTGATGCTTTCAACGACGTCGCGGGCATTGCCTCCCCGCAACATGAGGACGATACCGCTCACCACCTCCCGCTCTCCATTCAACACGGTGGCGCCATGTCGGACGGCATGGTCGACCCGCACCTGGGCCACATCGCCCACGAAGACCGGCGTCCCGGCGACGGCCCGCACGACGATACGTTTGATGTCCTGAAGGGTGCGGATGAGTCCGACTCCCCGCACGATGTACTTCTCGGCATGTTTTTCCAGGATATCGCCGCCGGCATTGGCATTGTTGTTGGCGATGGCTTCAAAGACGTCGTGGAGGGTGAGGTTGTATTTGCGCAACATCGCCGGCTCGATCAGAACCTGATACTGCTTGCTGTACCCGCCCATCGAATTGACGTCGATGACCTCCGGCGTGCTCTTCAACAGCGGGCGAATGACCCAATCCTGAACCGTGCGCTGATCGATCAATGCCCGTTCAGTCGCGGCAGGGTCCTGATCGGGACGCGACGGTGCCTCCAAATAATATTGGAAGACCTCCCCAAGTCCCGTACTGTTCGGCACCAACATCGGCTCCGCCCCTGGGGGGAGCAGTTCCTTTACCTCGATCAGCCGTTCGAGCACCAGTTGACGCGCGAGGTTGATATCCATCGAATCGTCGAAGACGATCGTCACGAGGGACAGACCGACCTTGGTCAGCGATCGCAATTCCGTCAGAGAGGGCATACCGGTCAGCTGCAGTTCGATCGGATAGGTCACCAGCCGTTCGACTTCTGCCGGCGATAGTCCTGGCGCCTTGGTGACCACCTGCACCAGCACACTGGTGACATCGGGAAAGGCGTCGATGGGAATGGTTCGAAAGGCGTAGAGTCCCCCTGCCGCGATCATGATCGAGAAGATCACGACGAGCATGCGCTGGCGGAGGGACAGCTCGAGGAGTCGCGCGACCATCAGACTTGTTTCTTCAATAATTCAGATTTCAAGAGGAAGGCGCCGTGCGTCACGACCCTATCTCCTTCGCTCAAGCCACTGAGGATGGTCGTGGCAATCCCGTTGGATTCGCCGATCTGGACATCGCGGGCTTCATAGGTGTCCGCATCCCGTTGCACAAAGACAAAGGTCCGGCCCTGATCCTGCTGTAATGCGGCGTCCGGCACTATGAGCTGGTCCGGCTGGGGCTCGGACGAGAGACGGATTGTCGCGAACATTTCCGGCTTGAGCCGTCCGTCAGGATTCGGTAACTCAAGCCGGACTTGCATCGTGCGAGTGGCGGGGTCCAGCACATCGCCTACATAGGTCATGGTGCCCGTCATCACCTCTTTCGGATATGCGTTGACCCTGATCTCCGCCTGCCTGGCTCCTGAGGCATGGATGGCGTGAACGAACGCAATATCGCGCTCGGGAATGTTGGCCAGCACCCAGACCTCCGACAGGTCGGCGATGACAAAGAGTTTCTCGGTCGTCTCGACGACTTCACCTCTCGTCATGTTGCGCCCAATGATGCGGCCGGCGAAGGGTGCCACGATCGGCACATGGGATTGAATGTTCCGGCTGCGGCCAAGACGGAGAAATTGGTCGTCGTCCATCCCCAGCAGCTTTAAGCGGTCCCGCGACTCATGCTCTTCCGCTTGCATGCTGAGCAATTCTGCCTGTCGACGTTGCGCTTCGGCTTCGCCGATCACTTGTTCTTGCAGAAGAAACTTGGCCCGTTCATACCCCTGCTCCGCGAGGTGGAGTCTAGCCCGCGCCTTGAGATACGCAGATTGGGCAAGCCCCAAGTCACTGCTATAGAGGATCGCCAGCAGGGCGTTCGCTTCGACCTGCTGGCCTAGATCCGCATACACGTCGACGACACGGCCCCGGACGAGCGTTGTAATATCGGCCATGGCACGTTGATTCGGCTGGATGAGAGCGGGAAATTCCCGGTGTGTCCTAAACTCGCTTCGAGCCACTGGTGCGACGGCCACCCCGACACGCAAGGATTCTTTCGCCGATAGACGGACGAGTCCCTCACCGGGGGAAGTCTGGGGAGGAGCAACCGCGGAAGTGGACGGCGCACCATCACAACCGAATACTGCCGCTGCCGCGCCGAAGAGCAGACCAAGAGCCCAGACCGTAAAACCTCGTGCTACCCTCCTCATGCCTGGCTCCCTCTCCACGCCTGACTCTGTGCGGCACAGACGGTATCGCTCATAGCGTCCCTCCGACGGCCCGTTCGAGCCGGGCCAAAGATACGGATAAGTCATACCGTGCCTGCACATAGTCCATCTGGATCTGTCGCTGCACCCGTTGCGCGTCAAACACCTCCAACAGGCTGGACGCCCCCTGCTGAAAACTGAACTGAGCGAGCCGTAGAGCCTCCTGAGCCTGCTTCAGCAAACCCTTATCGAAGACCTCAATCAACTCAGCCGTAGTCCTGACATCCTGATAATGTTGGTGCACCGCTCGCACAAGCTCATTGCGCGCCCGCAACAGGTCAGCCTCCTCGCGCCGTTTGGTGCCCAACGCCGAAGCAATTTCTCCCTGGCGGCGATACCATGTTGGAATCGGAACCGAGAGTCCTCCCTGCCACGCTTCACGGCCAATTTCACGCCAATAACTGCCGTTCACCGTCACGTTCGGCACTCGGGATTGCCGCTCAAATTCAAGCTTCCACTCGGATTGTTCAACCGATTGAAGCAGCCGTTGAATGGTGGGATGCTGGTCCAGCATGCGTGTCATTAAGGGATCGATGTGAATGCCTTTCGGAATGCCGACGAACTCACCGTTCACCGAATAGGAAAGTCCCAGGATGCCGCCGGTGTAGGTATCCACGACGACGCGATTGATCCGGACTGAATTGTCCGCCCGCGCCAACTGTTGCCGCGCCTTGAGAACTTCAACTTCGGCCTTGATTGCCTCAAACTGAGGTGCTTCCCCTGATTTCACCCGGGCTTTGACGATTCGGGCCACTCCATCGACGATGTCGAGGTTCTGCCGAGCCAAGCTGGCATCCTGCTGAGCCAGCAGGAGATCGTAAAAGGCCACTTTGACCTGGGCAATAAGATTCAAGCGGGTTTCTGTAAGACCGGAATTGGCCGTGGCCACTCCGGCATCTGCTGCCCGCTGCCGTGCGGCACGCATCCCCGGCCATTCCAAGGGCTGCCCGATCGTGGCGTTATATTCTGTCAGCGATTGCCGTGCGAGCGATTGACCGATATCCGCCCGTCCCGCATCTCTGATTTCTCCCACTCCGGTGTTTCCGGTCACCGTCGGATTGGGATAGGAGCCCGCAACGGTTTGTTGGCCACGCTGCTGATCGATAAACCCTTGCGCGCCTGCCATCGTCGGATTATGTTCCAACGCCAGCTGGACAATCCCCTCCAGCGTGTATATCTCCGGAGCATTTCCGGCTGCATGGGTCGTTGAGCAGACGAGAACCGTCATACATGTCGCTGCGAGAGTGATCATCGAGAAGAACCCCGTCGATGCGGTCCTGCTTCTTGCGACGAAAAACCCACGAGCATATTTCTCTGAGAAACGCGACCATTGAGTTGTTCTGTTCATCATGCACGACCTTTTGTCCACCATAAGACCCTGCTGTCAGTCTTCGAGAAATCGACCACTTTATACCCTGGCATGCGCATAACGCCTCGGGCAAGCCTCAAGACGGCTTGCAGAATGGATATGACGATACGCGCTTCTGCTATTTACGACTGGTCGATAGGCTGGATACCTGGATTCTCGCTGTAGGAGTCATGCGTCCGCGTGGATCGGCAGGATTCAACCAGACATTGTACTGAACAATCCCAGGTCGGGAAAAGCATAGGCTCACATAACCCATCGGTGGAATCGTTGCCGTATCGTCCACCATACCGAACCGCGTAAAGCCCTTCTCACATAACACAAGGCTCAGATGGTGATGACTGAGAAGCCCAATTTTGACGGGATCGGACCGCAGGTTTTGCCATCGCACCTCATCTCCGATGGCAACATGCAACTCTTGAGGACTAACCTACTCCAGAATTTGAATGTCATGTGTCCGTACCGGCTGAGTGCCCGGAGGATTCGCACAACCGGCTAGCAATGCCAGGCAGACACAGACAACGGTGAGACCGTTCCACTGCGCATTGCTTCGGTCTCCGGAATGAAACGGCTGGGTCCTGGCGACGGACCGTCGCAGCATTGACAGGATGCGCGTCTGGATTTCTTCAGACATTGAGTAATCCTCTTGCCGTGATGCTTAATTCTTTCTCAACCGCTTTCACGAGGTCGCCAAGCTCGAAGGGTTTCCAGAACGTCCTGGCCACCCCAAAGGGATTGTCTTCGAACAGCCTGTTGACTGGTCGGCTCCCGCCGCCGATCGCGATGATTTTCATTTCTGGATGCTCCCGTTTCGCTGTCAGAATGGCGTCGAGTTCTCCCTCTTGGGACTTGGAGAGATCCACGATCATGAGGGGATGGAATTTTTGATGTGCCGCACAGCATTCCTGAACGGCTTGTGCTTCGTGAACCTCGTATCCTGCTTCTTCTACGGCCAGCCGTACAATCATCCACAGATCCGGATCCTTCGCGACGACAAGAATGCTGCATTTCTCCTGCTCGTCACTCATGAATGTGCCCTCTCGATATGCGAACGCAGAGACACGCATCGCCTTCGCGTATCCTCGTCGAGTCGATCTTCGACTGTAGCCGTTTGAATCATGAGCGAGGGACACGAAGGGGTTGGATCGAACCCACAGCGCCCCGTGCTGGACGCATTCCTCGTTGTGTCATGGGCCCTACGCCCCCATGAACCTGCACATCCCTATTGGTCTCAATGAGGGGATCGATTACGTTTCCGCAATTCACACAGAGCCACCCGTCATACTCCCACGTATGCTCGTGGCAGAAATGCATCGGAACGATAAACCCGCGGCAGCGCTCACATCTCATATGCCACTCGCGAATGCCTGAATATCTTGAGCCTGAAACCTGCGCTCTCCGGGCTTCCATTATCGAGCGCAGTGGGTCACTCAGACGGACCAGAAGAACCGATCTAACTTACGCGGACGTCGTGGATATGATCGTCTGAACTTTTGAATTCATCAGGTCGAACTGACAATGTCAGGAAATATGCGTCGGCATTTCCTCGCAAACAGTTCAGCATCGAATGGTTTCACAAGATACTCTTTGGCTCCCAGATTCACCGCGTCGCGGAGACGCTTGATCTCGCTCGATAGCGCAGTCACAATCACCGGAATCTCCGAATGACGATCCCGCATTTCCTGCAAAATCGCCATCCCTCCGAGCAACGGCATATCGAGCTCCAGGATGAGTCCGTCGAAGGGAGCCCGTTCCTTTTCCTGCGCGATTCGAACAAGGCCGGAAAACCCACTGTCTTCACTCGCAACAGAGAACCCAAGCCCGAGCAGATGCTCACAGACCATGTCTCTCGCTTCATCATCATGATCGATGACCAGAATGCGTCGACGCATCGACATCTGCCCGGTGGCATACGCCCTTTCCTCGGATAACGATTCTTTCCGAACAAGAGCGGCAATTCTCATACGCGCAGGTCTCCCCCGTTCACTATGATGATCGCGTTCACTCAAGAGGAGCTATGACGTATCACCTTGTTGCAACGCCCCCCGTCCCAGCCGATACAACCGGAACTCACCTATATCAGAGCCTATCGGGAAACCTCCGGCACATTCGTTGAGCATGCCCCACTCACTCGATCTTCAATCAGAATCATAATCTGTTGTTCGGCTCGCTCACTGCGACTCGGCACTCGCATCGCGCGCAAGTTAAATGCCCCCTGCGTCGTTCTGACGGTCTTTCGGGCCTCGTCCTCATCAGGAGGGCACCATGATCCCCTGGTGTTGCGTTCCCGGATTTGTGTCCCCAACTTGATAATTTCGAGGCGAAGGTCATGTGCATGTGGCACGGCCGAATCCATACTCCCTGCTCGGTCCATGTAATGGCGTGCCCGATCATTCGCATAGTGTAGTTGCAATGACTCTCCCAGCATGACAATACCGACGTCGGTGTGATTAGATTGACTGTCCAGCGCTGGTCCTGAGCCTGCACCCATTGTCGCCTCACACGTGGAAATGGCCTGCCTATTGCCGTCACGGACTCAACGCATCGCCCGCCATACACTGCTCCAGGACGCTGCCATTTTCGCGTCCTACATGACGGGAGGGAGAGGCGTGTCCCAGACTCCCGATCCCTGCCCAGGATGTCCATAGGTCATGAGCTGACGATAAAAGACCGCGCAGTCATCGCAGTAGGTATCGGACACAAAGACCTCGGGCAACCCAATGCGGTACCGGTGCAGAAGCTCGGGCAATTTATCCCATTCCGGAGCGGCAAGCTCAGATGATTCAGCCGAGCGCATCCTGTGGCAAAGCAAGCAACGAACCGCGTAAAAATCAGGCTCGGTTGCTTGCGTGAGACCTTCATCGGGTTTCATATGGCAATACTCCGTTATTCAGCAACTCTATACTTTCGTACCGGTTATGCCAGCCCTACAAGTTCTTCGAACGCCGGTCGAGCGAGGGCATTTCTGATGATCTCATTAAAGGTGTTTCGCAGGTCGCCCACCTGCCCCTTTGACACAAAGGCATAGGCTCCCGCAGCAAAGGCGCGCGCAACATGGTCCGAGTCGTCATGACCGCTCATGAGAATAACTTTTGTGTGCGGAAGCAGCTCCCGTAATTGACTGGCTGCCTCCAATCCATTGACGCCAGGCATGTCGATATCTGAAATAACGATGTCGGGCCTGAGTTCGGCCGCAGCGGTGAGGAGGGCTCTCCCATCGGGGACCGTCCCCACAATCCGATCTTCATCCGACAAAAGGCAGGCCAGCATCTGCAGCACATGTGGATTGTCATCCGCCAGAAGAAGCCGCATCTTTTCCATCATCTGCCCTCCGCTCATTGAGAATGCGCCTATGAACACTTCTTTTGCATGTTAAAGCGGAGGTAGGAGGACGCCTACTAGGCTTATCCCTAGGGACGCAGGCCAATCTCCCTAGGAAATTTGGCCAGGACTTCATCGGGCTTCTGCGGCAATCATCGCGCCGCTTGCCAGTCTCGCAGCGCGGCGCTCGGGTGTTCGGCAAACCGTGAGACACAATCGAGGCTACAGAGCCGGCTCGTACGGGCAGGGA
>JANYAJ010000348.1 GCA_025361385.1 Nitrospira sp. | reverse complement strand
CGCCGTTCCGCTGCATGTCAACGGTTACCCTCTTAAACTCGATGCAGTAGTGTCTTGACGGAGGGGTCCACTGTAGAGCCCTTCTCTAAGACTCTTGCGAATGCGTCAGTTGACTGACCCCCCCCACTATTCTATAAAGTCGCGTGCCCATGTAAATGGGGGATGGCCCACAGGAACGACGTTCTGGTGAGAAAACATCATATTAAATATGGACCCATCGAGAACCGTACAAATCACGCATACCGGTGGACGAGGAATGATGGCAGGAGGCAGTCACTCACGGTCGACAGGAGGTTACAAAAAAACGCTTGCGTTCTCATTAGCTCCTGAGCGAAGATTGCCGCGTTCTTTGTCCGGGCCTTATATATTATGATGGCAACACGATAAGGAAGAATCGAAATGGCCCGCAAACTAGCAAAGAAGAAAACCTACAGCAACGGACTCCAAGGGTTTTCTGTTCACACGAATGCCCTCGGTTCCAAGGCGACGATCTCCTCGTTGTTGAAGGAGCGGGCCTCGAGTCCGAGGTTCGCGTTCGGCAAGGGGGTGACAGCCGAAGCACTCGACCCCGAAACGATTGCCCGCGCTTATCTCCAGCAAACGCTGGCAAGCAAAGCGGCGCCGTCATTCACGGCACCCGTCGTAGCCAAGGTCGAGAGCGAGTTCAAGACGATCGGTACCGAGGCGATCCCGCTCACGGGCACTACCACGGTGAAATTCCGCCAGACCCTCAACAAAATACCCGTATATGGCGCGCTAGTGACGGTTGAGTTGGACGAGAAGAATCAATTGCTCGGGATCAACTCCTCCATCGGGACACCGAAGGGCGTCAGCCCGATCGCGCGGATTTCGGCCGCCGAGGCCGTCACGGCCGTCTCCTCGCACCCTGAGTACAAGGCGGACGTGACGAACGCGGTGCCGCGGCTCAATTATTTTTACGACGTAGCCAAATCGAAATGGACCCTGGCGTTTATTGTCGAGGATGTTCCCGTCGCCAAGCGCAAAGCCCACAGTCGTATCCCCGTTTTAATGGATTATGTGGTCGACGCCGGCTCGGGGAAAGTCATCGCGACCATCCCGCGTACCCCCACCATGGCGATCGTGACCGCCGTCGACTGCCTCGAGGCGAATCGGACATTCCAAGTGAAAACCAGCGGTAATTCCAAAACATTGTTGGACAGCACACTCAATGTGCAGACCTTCGACTTCAAGAAAAAGGATCCCGAGACCAAGCCAGAAGCGCTACCCGGTTCCGCGATCTCGAATCCGCCGAGCTTCTCCCCATCCGCCGTCAGCGCCCATGCCAACGCGTCAGAGGTTTCGAGTTTCATGCGTACGATATTGATGCGCAATAACATCGACGGCGCGGGCGGGATGATGATCTCGAGCATCAATTGCATTCAAGTCAGCGAGAGCGTGGGCGGGCTCGGGAGGGAGTGGATCAATGCGTTCTGGAACGGCAAGCAAATGGTTTACGGCCTCCGGCTTAAGGGCAGAACGGTCCTGTCTTTGTCGGCCGACCTAGACGTCGTGGCGCACGAGATGATGCACGGGGTCACCGACAAGACGGCGAAGTTGGAGTACCGGTTCCAGTCTGGCGCGATCAACGAGTCATACTCGGATATCTTTGGCGTGATCGTCCACAATTTCTCGAAACCCGATCAGGGCACGTGGGATTGGTCCATTGGCGCCGGCCTGCAACCAAACGGCAGGCCCTTCCGCAACTTCCAGAACCCCCCCGAGGAAGGCCAGCCCGACAACATGAAGGATTTCGTGGTCAGTCCCGACACGGATCAAGGAGACAATGGCGGAGTCCATGCCAACAGCGGCATCCATAACAAGGCCGCGTACAACGTCCTGTCGTCAATCAAGCCGGACGGAACCTTCATCTTCACGCCTCGGGATGTCGCGATCGTCTTCTATCTCGCATTGACACAACACCTTTCACGAACCTCCCAGTTTTCAGACAGTCGACGGGCTGTGATTCAAACAGTGCGAACCTTCTTTCGGGCGCAGTCGGCTGCTGACTTGGCGGAACGGGTTACTGCCATTGAGCAGGCCTTTGACGCCGTTGGGATCAACTAACCCGTATTCGCCGTTCGTAGACAGGCGCAAGTTCTGCGAGGCCGCTTCTGCGGAGTAGTCGTTTTTTCCGAACACGCTCGACGAGCACAAAGCTGCCAGGAGCGAAGGAACTGTTGCCGGTCCTGTAATCGACCGGGGCCCGCCTCGGGAGCCTGTCGAACACAGGAGCCCTCAATACCTGTGCGGCGATCCTCAATATCTTGCCTTAGGATTTTGCTGCAACCATATTTGAGCCTGGCTTGGTTTTGTTTTCGTCCGAGGTGGGTTTCGCAAATCCTGGATTATCGATCAATGAATTAGCAGTTAGCAAGTGGGGAATACCAGCCGGCGGTTGCCTTTACGTTTCGGAAGATATCATTGAGACGATGTGGCGTCACACTTGATCCCGATTTGTTGAGGGAACTCGTTCCCACGAATCAAGAGCCGGCTTGGATTGCTTTGAAAAGGTACTTGAGTCCAGGGCCAACGCGGTCAGCGGGGCGTTACGCGCAACGATTTCGTCCCCAAGATGATTTTTAGGGCTCCCATGATCATGGGAGCAACGGGACTATCCTACCTACCAGGAAGGAGCATATGGCTAAGACAAAATCTGCCAAGAGCCGCAAGAGTCAACGGAAAGCCGTGCTTTGGTCTTCACCGGCCTCAAGAGTTGCCGAGCCGGGAAATGCACCGGTGCGGATTCTCGATTTGTTCTTTCTTCCTCCCAACGCGATCGCTCGGCTCGGCGGGAGCGCGTCGCCGCTGGAGAGCTACGCCTGGGGCGAGGACCCGACGATCGCCGGAAGGGCCCAGACCATCATCGTGCCGGACGTCTCGTTCGACGTCATCGAAGATGGGTCCATCAGGCCCTATCTGCCGGCGAATATTCGGTTTCGCGACGGATCCCATTTCCGCCCCGTAGCACCTTTCTTCGAACTGTGGGCAAAGGTTCTGGCCGACGGCGTCGAGAAGGAGCAGCCCGTCACGATCAGCCTCTTGCAATCCGCAGCGGCTTCCCCGGCAAATTTAGCGTTCCGCGTCACGGCGGGCAACAAGAAGGCCGAGCGGCGCTGCAACGATCCGGCTTGTGGTTTCGGAGCGCAGGTGGTGGTAGTTGGGACCGATCATGCTCGGACACCGTTGCTGGCAAGCAGCCCCAATACACCGAATAGTCAACCGCTCGTCTCGTTTGATAAACCCATCCGCTTGGGTCATTTTCAGGTGATTCGGCCGATCGAAGCGAGCGAGATGGGGGTCGATCTGAGCATCGTGCGAGTGCGATTCACGCCCGCGACCGGCGAAGTTTATGGGCCTCCCACGGCGACCGTGGGGCAAGCTCCGGGAACCGACCGATCGCACGTGATGGTGAAGCCGGAGAATCGAATTCTCAACCCGCAAGCCCTTTGGGCACAGTACGACGCAAATTCCGATCAATTCCGCAACCCGCAACCGAGCGATACCTATGACGGCTCGGACACGGACCAGGAGCGCTCTTGGGGCGTGGTCGACGACACCTGCGACGCGCTGATTGAATGTGATTTGGTCATCGACGGGGTACGGGTTCAGGCACAGGCTCGGGTCGCAGTGGGGCCACCGCATTTCGCCCCCGATAGGCGACCGTTCGTGTCGTTGGCGGACGACCTGAAGGATCGCGACGAGACCGTTCCCGACGGGGGCGAGACGCAGGAAGAACTCGAAGTCCGGATCAACGACCTATTCCAACGCGCGCTGGAAGTGGCCAGCTTGGTCAATGTGGACGCCAATCGAGCTCGAGCCAACGACACGAACGGTCGCCTATCGGGGGCGAAATGCGGTGGCCCCACTGCGACCCGAGCCTGTGCCTGAACCCGTACCCCGTCGATGACCAAATCACATTCAATCAGCGCGTCGCAG
>JANYAJ010000320.1 GCA_025361385.1 Nitrospira sp. | reverse complement strand
GGCCAGGAAGTCGTCCGGGGGGCCGGCTGTCTCGGCGGGTTCTGTGGCGCCTGCGCGGCCTACTATCGGACCAAGGACGATCCGAAAGTGCGAACCTGCCTGGCCTGCCAAATGGCGGTGCAGGACGGCATGTCGATCACGATGATGCCGCCGTTCCCAGCCCGGAAGGCCACTTATGACATTCAGACGCTCAAAGATCCAAAACAAGACCTCTTCAATCTCTATCCCGAAGCGCCGCTCTGCCGGAACTGCAACGCCTGCACCGAAGCCTGCCCGCAGAAGATCGACGTGCGGGAGGGAGTCTGGAAAGCGGTCTTCGGCGACTTCAAGAGCGTGTCCGAGATGTTTATGGATTGCGTGATGTGCGGAATGTGCACGCCGGTGTGCATTGCGGACATCGCCCCCAATCTCGTGGCCCTGTATGTGAGCCGCGCGCAGGGGGCTCATTTCACCGAGAAGCCTGTGGGGCTGGACCAGCGCATCAAGGAAATCGAGGACGGCCGTTTCAACGACGAATGGGCCAAGATCCTCAAGATGACCGAGAAAGAACTGGCCGATCACTGCGCGACAGTCAAGTAGCATAACGAGCCATCAGCCGTCAGCTCTCAGCTTCTGAAATTGAGGCAAAAGCTGAATGCTGATCGCTGAACGCTGAAAGCACACTCATGGACATTCATGCCCTTCAACAGATCGTACATCAGACGCGGGATGCTCGACGCAAGCAGACCCTTCCTAAGCTCTCACCGGCCGATCGCGATCAACTGATCCATCAGTATCATCCGGACTTTCGGGCAAGCGCCTTTCGTCCAATCCGTTTCGGTCCCAATGTGGGGGACAAGACGGCTATTGAGCTGGCGACATTGCTGGAGGGGGATAGCTCTATTGCCGACGGGTTCGATCTGACACCCCACTACACGACTGATGTGTTGGTGGTGGGCGGTGGTGGGGCTGGTTGTGCCGCAGCGCTTCATGCGCATGCAGCCGGTGCCAAGGTTATTTTGGCGACGAAGCTTCGTCTTGGCGACTCCAACAGCGTCATGGCCCAAGGGGGCATGCAGATTTCAGTGGCGCCGGAAGACTCACCCGTGACGCATTTCGTGGATACGCTGAAGGGCGGCCACATGCAGAACGATCATCAGCTGCTTAAGGTGATGGTCGAAGAAGGCCCGTCGATTGCGAAATGGCTCTTGAGCCTGGGCGTGTTGTTCGATCGTGACGGGGACGGCAACCTCCATGTCAAAAAAGGCGGCGGGAGCTCAAAGCCTCGCCTCCTGACCTGCTCCGACTACACCGGCCTTGAAATTATGCGGGTGCTCAAGGACGAGGTCCTGAATCAGAAGATTCAGTTACTCGAGTTCTGCGCCGCGGTCGAGCTGACGAGCGATGGGAAGGGCCACTGCACCGGCGCCATTTTCAAAGACCTCGACAACCAGCGCCACGTCGTCGTTGCAGCCAAGTCTGTCATTCTGGCGACGGGCGGGATCGGCCGGCTCCATATTCAGGGGTTCCCGACCAGCAATCATTATGGTGCGACAGGCGACGGACTCTGCTTATCCTATCGGCTTGGCGCGAAACTCATGCATGTGGATACGTTCCAGTATCATCCCTCAGGCGCCGTCTATCCCGAACAGCTCATTGGGGCCTTGGTGACAGAAGGCATCCGGTCCGAAGGCGGACATTTGGTCAATGCGAAGGGCGAACGGTTCGTCAATGAACTGGATACCCGCGATGTCGTCTCGGCGTCGATTATTCGGGAATGCGAAGAGGGACGGGGGATTCGAACCATGTCCGGGCGTATCGGTGTCTGGCTGGATACACCGCTGCTCGATGCCGCAAGTGGCCCTGGCACGATGGAGAAGCATTTCCCCGCGATGATGCTGCAGTTCGAGCGATTCGGTATCGACATCAGTAAAGATCCCGTGCTGATCTATCCCACGTTGCATTATCAGAACGGTGGGGTGAAGATCGACACGAATTCAGAGACCGATGTGAAGAATCTCTTCGTGGCGGGAGAAGCGTCAGGTGGATTGCATGGACGCAATCGATTGATGGGAAACTCCCTGCTCGACTTGATGGTCTTTGGAAAGCGATCGGGATTGACGGCCGCGGCTCGTGCTGCTGCCATGCCACAAGGGAAGTTGACGGTCGAGCATCTAAAAGGCTTCCGTGCCGAAGCGAAGAAGCATGGCAATGCGAGCGGAGTCGTCTCGCCCATGATCCTGCCGGCATACACAAGGAAAGAGAGTTAGTGCTGAGAGTTGAGTGCTGTGTGCTGAGAGGGGCTATGTCTTTCCGTACTCAGGACTCAGCACATAGGACTTAGGACTGACGCGACAAGAAGGAGCGATATGGACGTTCATGAGTTCCAGGCCAAGCAATTGTTCGGGCAATTCGGGATCACGGTTCCGCGCGGGAAAGAGATCACCTCACCAGAGGCGGGCGCCGCATGGGTGGCAGAGCTCAACACCCCGGTCTTTGTCGTCAAGGCACAGATCCATGCAGGCGGTCGTGGTAAAGCCGGCGGCGTGAAGATTAC
>JANYAJ010000319.1 GCA_025361385.1 Nitrospira sp. | reverse complement strand
ACCAGAAGGACAACACCTACACCCTGCGAGAGCAAATCATCGGACGAACGGTCATCACCAACTATGACCCCGACACCCTCTCACCCGAGGAACGGGCCCGGTTGGTCGACGAAACGGAGGAAGGGCACCTCAACGATGTCTCCTTCGACATCCGCCCGGGGCACGTGGGAGGGGAATACCCCCTCAAGGGAGATTTCCGGCTACGGAGCTTCAATACCATTCTCAATTTCCTGGGCCGATCGCTTGAAGAAGACCCCGAATACCTCGTCGACAAAGATCCGCGTACCCCGGATGTCCACGAAAATCCCGTCCACACCATGGAACTTGTGCTGTCGGATGGCGCGCCATCGGAAGCCGACCTGGCGATTCAGTCCCATGGAAAATATTACGCGGTCAACGCCACCGGACCCATGGCGCGTTGGAACCGCGAAGCCTTCCAATTGCTGTATCTGCTATTCCAGATGACCGTCACTGATGTGCCTCGCGTCGGTGTCCCCAGCATCACGATTGCGAAGTGACCTGGCTGTAGCCTGCGCCCTCCTGTGACCCTTCGCAACAATGGCTCACGACCGCTGCGCCGCACTGGCTGCACGTGGAATCATCAGCATGAAGTTGCTCGCCTACACCATGAGTCATGGGTAGAGGACGATGGGGCACAACGGGAGTGACCACTTCGTATGTTTTTGTCGAACAGAGGACTTTTTTGGATACCGTTTGGCAGTTACCGCCCAGCCAGGAAATTATGCTTCAGTACTTTCCACCCGAGAAATAGGCGATTAGGCCTGCGCGCATTCGTGGTTTGGTTCTTGCTTCAATCTCGCTTTCATCGCGCTTATCCCTGGGAGGCAATGGTCACATCCCGGATCTTCGCGCAGGTGTAACAACATGAGGAGGAGAGAATGTCGTATTGTCGTCAGACGGTTCTACGCGCCGGGCTAGCAGGAGCGCTGTGCTCTACCGCACTGCTTGGTCTCGCTGTGGCGGACGATGGAGAGAGAGATCGGGGTCGAGAGAGAGACCGGGATATGTCCTTTACCAGGATGTTTCCTGAGTTGCCTCCCTTTGCACCGCCAACCGATGCGGCACGTGACCAGGCCAAGAAGCTGGGGGAAAAAGGCGGCCTCATCGATGCGCTAGATATTCTCAGCGATCCGGTGTTGTCGATTGCAAATCCCGCCCAGTTCAGTCCGAACAATCCCGACAATCCCAACATGACGTCCGGCATGACATTCCTGGGCCAGTTCCTCGACCACGATATTACGTTCGATCCGAATTCTCCCTTGCTCGAAAAATCCAACCCCGAGAAGACGACCAACTTTCGGACGCCGAAGTTCGATCTGGACAGTGTCTATGGCGGCGGGCCGGAACGGTCCCCGGAGTTGTATGACCTGAGCACCGGCATCATCAAGTTGCGCGTCGAGACCATTCCAGGATCTGAACAGTTTTCGCGCAACGGAGCGGTCCGGTTCGATCTCCCACGGGATCCCAATACGCTCACGGCGCTTCTAGGAGACCGGCGCAACGACGAGAACGTGATCCTCTCCCAGCTCCATACGGCCATGCTCCGGTTTCACAATGCAGTCACCGACCGGCTCCGGGCCGACCCGTCGAACGCCGGTGATTCCGCCGAACAGATTTTCAGAGAAGCTCGACGCCAGGTCCGCTGGCACTATCAATGGATCATCCTGCACGATTTTCTGCCGCTGACCATCGGGCAAGCGCGCGTCGATGATATTTTGAATCATGGAATCCGCTTCTATCACTTCGATCGGGACAATCCACTGATGCCGATCGAGTTTTCGGTGGCGGCCTATCGTTTTGGCCATTCGCAAATCCGTCCCAGCTACCGCCTCAACTTCGGCCGTCCCGATATGGGGCACAATCCGTTCTTCGTGTTTCTCTTCGACGATGCCCAAGATCCCAACGACCCGGACCCCAACGATCTGCGGGGCGGAAAGCGCACAGCCCGCCGGTTTGTCGACTGGCAAACGTTCTTCAATTTCGGCGATGGCAACTTCCGTCCCAACAAACGTATCGACACGAAGCTCTCCAGCGTCGTGATGTTGCTCCCCGGCTCACGCGGGCCTGCAACGGCACTGCCTGCCGACGGGGTTCAATCGCTGGCCTCGCGCAATCTGATGCGCCACGTCAATTTCGGCATACCCTCCGGTCAAGCGATTGCCCGACGGATGGGCCTTCCGGTGCTGACACCGGCGCAACTGAGCGCGCTCGCGCCCTTCGAGATGGAGAAAAGCACGCCGCTGTGGTTCTATATTTTGAAAGAGGCGGAACTCGTAGAGAATGGTCTCCGCTTGGGACCGGTGGGAGGCCGCATCGTCGGTGAAGTGTTTATCGGTCTGCTGAAAGCCGATGACACCTCCTATCTGTCAGCCAGGCCACATTGGACACCCCTGTTGCCCTCTGCGACGCCAGGCGAGTTTCACATGACCGACCTGCTGACATTTGCCGGAGTGGTTCCCCCGTTGAACTAACAACGGAGACACAAGGACGGTCGGGAGTCTTCATGGCCCTGTGCTGGCGAGAAAAGACTCCCGACCGCTGTGCCAGGCTCACACGGTCCACGCTTCACCATCTCAACAATCGACTCCTCACCACTCACCATCGTTCATCCAATTCTCCAGAGGCCCTTGTATAACCTGTCAGGGCCTCCGACCGCTCACCGCCACCGTCACATAGTAGATCGCCCAGTCGAGATGCCCCATGGGCTATGGACGACTCCCACTAAACTCACCACCGACACCTGCCGGAACCGAGGGAATGTAGTTGGGGTCTGAAAAATCCCCCCTGGCCGCATCATGAGCCGGGCTCGCTCCCCAGCCCCTCACATAGAGAAGCGCCAGCACCGGCTCGGTTGCCAATCGCAACGTCCCCGTGACTCGGCCCGCCACCGTCATCCTCGCCCAATGTCGATACCCGCCTGGAATTTGATCCTTAGATACCACGACCCAGTAATGACCGGCTTCCGGACCACTTATGTCCACGGGACGATGGGGGACATAGTCCTGGTCCAGTGGCCTGTTCTTCACGCGCAGCCAAAGATGCTGGTCCTTCTCTTCTTCTTCGACGATCGCCCCTCCCAGCAGCACGACTTTCCCGCGATACATCTCCGGTTGAGCATTCAACGAGGTCAGCGTCACGCCCGACTCAGCCATCTCGACATATTGACGCGGCACTTTGGCGCAGCCGACACACAGGATCGTCAGACCGATGGCCAATATCATAGGCCTAGCCCAGCCTAGGTGAAGCGCATATCGAGTCATGGAATCCTGTCCCCGGTTCTGTGAGGTTTCACGCGCGATCTCTGACATGCGGCGGCTCTCAGGATTCTGAGCCCCTCAATCAGGCCTACAGGCCTTCAGCAATTCGGTGGAAGACGGTCCCATATTCCCGATTCAGAATCAAGATGGGGAACCGCAGCGAAACGGGAGCAGATGAGGGAAAATTGAATGGCTCCTCACACTCGAATTCGCCATACTGACGCTGGCCACACAATGGAACCATCGGCATGACGTGGATCATCTATATCGTGGAATGCTCGGACGGCAGTCTGTATACCGGCATCACGAACGATCTCGCGCGGCGAGTGGAAGAACATGGGACAGGCAAAGGCGCCAAATACACGAAACACCGCGGTCCGGTCACCGTACGATATACCGAGCAGCAGGACAGCAAAGGCGCCGCGCTGACACGTGAGGCCTCGATCAAATCACTTCGTAGAGAAGAGAAACTGGCACTGATCGCCGCTCACCCCCCGACCAAAAAATGCCGCACCAACCCTGAGCAGAAAATGGTCCGGCAACGCGACAGACACCATTGACAGATCGACAGACTACCGGTCAGCGTGGCCCAGGGGCCATCCCGCCATCCGGAATCTGTACCGCAATCGAAAGCGCATGCCCGTCGGATGCAACCTGTGCCGCAATTTTATCGCCGGTTTTCAATCGCCCCCCAGCAACGCCCGTGACTTTTGTCTCGGCAGTCACCCGCAAGCGCAGTTCCCGACCGGAGACCTCCTTCACCACAACCTCCTCGCCTTCCCAATACATCACATCAGCCTTGACCGCAGTGGTGACAGTCGGCTGAGCTTCTTCTGCGGCTTGTGATGGAATGACGACGGCAAGGACAAGAAACAGAGCAAGAAGAATGGGCATGATGAATCCTCCTTCTGTTCTTAGACTACTGGCTGCTCGAATTGCTGTCAATCGGCTGGCCTCGTGGCCCTCCAGGCCAGTACCATGGCAAGCAGCAAAAGAACGGACGCCAGCAGAAACGGCGCGCCGGGGAGATGCAGGGAAGTGCTGAGCATTGAGTCCTGAGTGCTGAGGCCAGAGTGCTGAGCGCTGAGAGAGGAGTCTGAACGGATGAAGAAGGCGAAGGTTTGCGTGAAGAGACTGGGTCCGATGAGACCGGCAATACCGGAGAGGCTCGCGATGGCCCCTTGGAGCTGGCCCTGTTCCGAGGCGCTCACGCGGCGGGTCATGAAGAATTGCACGGACGGACCGGCCATACCCCAGAAGGCCATGACCGGAATACCAGCACAATAGATCCACCCGCTAGGTGCAACGCCATATACTGAAAACCCGATGGCCCCGCAGCCCAATCCCATCAGCAAGGTCTTGCGCTCCCCGAACCGTGCGGTCATCGGTTTGATCAGGATGCCCTGCACCAGCATCGCGCTGACACCGGACCCCGCCAGCATAAAACCGACCGCCGTCGTGTCCCAGCCATACCGATATCCCACGTAGAGCACGGCAACACTGGGCAAGATCGCATGCGCAAGATAGCCAAGAAACACGACCGCTGCGAGACTCAAGAGTTCATGGTGAGACCGGAGGAGTACGAGCGAGCCGACCGGATTAGCCCGCTTCCACGCAAAGGCCATACGCTTCTCGCGCGGAAGCGATTCCGGCAGGACGAAAAATCCGTAACAGGCATTCACCAAACTCGTCGCAGCTGCGCCCCAAAACGGGAGACGCGGGTCGATCACCCCAAGCAGTCCGCCGACTGCGGGCCCAAGCACGAAGCCTAAGCCGAAGGCCGCACCGATCATCCCAAAGCCGGCGGCTCGTTTCTCCGGCGGCGTCACATCGGTGATATAGGCACCCGCGGTGCTGAAGCTGGATGAAGCGATGCCGGAAATGGCCCGACCCACGAAGAGCCAGATCACATTCGGCGCAAGTGCCATGAAGATGTAGTCGAGGCCGAGGCCGAGATTCGACAGCAGCACGACCGGCCGCCGCCCGAAACGATCCGAGAGCGCGCCTTGAATCGGCGAACAGACGAACTGCATGAGCGCCCAGGCCGTGCCCATCAGGCCGTAGATCACGGCGGCCTGCGCCGTGTCACCCCCCATGAAGTCCTCGACGAGCTTCGGCAAGACGGGAATGATGATCCCGAACGAGAGCACGTCGAGCATGACGGTGATGAGGATGAAGAGGATCGCAGCTTGCCGCGGCTGAGTCGGTGTAGCAGATGGAACGATCGTCACCAGTCGGCGCCCAGTCGATCGATGACGATCTGATGCACCACAGAATATTGTCCCAGGGTCGCCAGATAAACGGCGGTTTCTGCGACATCGAAGGGATCGATCTTCTCGCTCCTGAGCCTATCCTCCGCTGACGCATCCACGAGTTCGTCGGCCACACCGCCGGGACAGATGGCGCTGACTTTAATGTGATAGGGCCGGCCTTCGTCGGCCAGCGATTTTGTCAACGCCTGAACCCCGTGCTTCGAGGCACTATAGGCGCCGGTGCCGGCCCAGGCCTGTAATCCAGCGACGCTCGACATATTGATGATGGTGCCTCCGCCCTGCTGCTTCATCTGCGGGAACACCGCCCGGCAACAGAAAAACGTGCCGCGCAAATTGATGTTCATCACCGCGTCGAAATCCTTCGTCGTCGTGTCCGCGAGGCGCTTGCCGCCGAAGATTCCGGCGTTGTTGACGAGAATATCCAGCCGCCCGTACCGCTTCACGGTTTGCTCGATCAGTAGTTCCACCTGACGCTCGTCGGCCACATCGGTCTGAATGGCCCAAGCCTCGCTCCCCTCTTTCACGATCTGCGCAACCGTCTGTTCACAGAGCGCCATCCGCCTGGCCGTCACGACGACTTTCGCCCCTTCGGCTCCAAACCGTAACGCGATCGCCTTGCCAATACCGCTACTGCTGCCTGTCACAATCGCAACTTTATCTTTGAGCCGGTGCATATCGTCTCTTCAGTCCTCGGTCGAGCCTGTATCGTCGTAGTACTTTTCTCGATAGATGGGGCAGAGGCCTTTTTGCTGCAGCAATGTCTTGGCCTCGGCGATCATGGCGCTATTCCCACAGAGATAGACCGCCAGATCCTTGACTGACGCGATTCGCTCTTCAATCAATCGGAGGACGCGGCCTGAGGGACCCGGCCAGCCAGGCTCAGGACGGGACAATGTCGTGACGACGGTCAGAGTCGGAATCCGCTTAGCCAATTCGGCCAACTCATGCTGATAATACAGGTCCCGCTGGCTCCGCAGCCCCCAGAATAGGGTCGCAGGCCTCGGATCGGGACGCTCTGCATTCGCCAGCAACATGGATCGGATCGGCGTGATGCCGGTGCCGTTGGCGATGAACAGGAGATCGCGCCCCGGATCCTCCCGGAGGTAGAAACTCCCCGCCGGTCCCTTGAAGGATGTCTTATCCCCCACCTTGAGGTCGAACAGAAATCCTGAGCCGGCTCCGCCCGGCACGAGGTTGAACAGTAGTGTGATGACGTCGGGGCGACTGGGCTGCGAGGCGATGGAATAGGCCCGCGTCATGAGACGGCCGGTCTGCAGATGCGGCATTTCGAAGGAGATGAATTGACCGGGCTTGAATGTGATGGCCTTCGGCTCGATCAATCGCAGATCGAGCTCACACACGTCCTGCGTGAGATGCGTAACCGATTCAACGTGCGCGGTAAAGGTTTCGGCCGACATGGCGGGAGATTCTAGCAGGATGAGGAAAAGATCCGCCAGATGGGTCATCCTGCGAGGATCAGAAGCCGACGGAAACCCCCACGGTTCCCAGCAACGCAGCCCGATCGGTCGGCCCATAGAATTCGGTGCCGAGCCCTGCGTCGAGCACGACGCGCGAGGTGAGCTGATGGCGCAGGCCGATTTCACATCCCGTGTTGTTGCGTTGGCCTCGCTGGTCTGACTGCCTCGTGTAGATGCTGGCGATCAGCGTATCTCGGAAACTGTCGGGATAACCTAACGGATAACTCACGGCTGCCACGGCCCGATAGGCGCCCGGCCGCTCCTGCCCCTGTGGCGAACCCAAAATGGTGTAACCCGCATTGAGATGCGCGCGGAGCCTCCCGAACGAGCGCGTAAGGATGCCGGTGACCTGGGTATCCACCCCTTTGGAGTTCACGCCAGTGGGGAGATCCGCCTCGACGCGCAGGGCCATGGCCGGCAGCTGCAACGTTTCCGTATTGAAGTTGTAGAGCAGGCCCAGATGCAGATCCCCGGACTTGGTCGCGCCGACGAGGGTATTCGGCTCGGTCATGAGGTCGCCCTGGATTTCGATCTGTGCGTTGTCGAAGGCACCGTAGATAATCTGCGGTTGGAAGGTAACGCGCGTGCGGCCCTCCCGCCGATCGTTGAAACGCACGCCGCCTTCCATGCCGATTTCTCCCTTCGGAATCGCATAGGCGTCTTCCATCCCGATCGGCCGGTTCGGATCGAGATTATCGTGATCCAGGGCGAAGCTCGGCAGAGGCACGAGCATGAAGACAAGGACGACGATCTGTCGGATTAGGTGCACAGCGACTCGATTCAATGGTGGTGCTCCTGGTCTTTGACAATCATCGGATTGGTCGCGTCGGCGCTCGCCAGATAATAGGCATTCAGCACGCGATAGATCTCCGTCCGCTTCGCGTCCCAGGTCGACAACTGTTCGCACGCGAGGATGTCGCTGATGTTGTCGTGCAGCATATGGAGGTTGTCGAAGACATTGGCGATCTCCGGATAGCGGGCGGCAAACGCAGGGCTTAACTCCGCGGTGAGGGGCATGAAGGTCCAGGCTACAGGCGGCTGCTCGAGATAGCGGTGATAGGTCGTGAGAATAGGCCGCACCGCCTGCGTCTTCGCGGCGAGATCGGGCGCGGCCTGCAGGGGATCGTACACGGCGACTTGCAGATAGTGATACGACCAGATCGTGGCATTGAAGAACGGGAACCGGGTACGGAACGTCTTGGAATAGGGAAATTGATCGAGGCGATGATGGTCCAGCCGTTTGGCCGTGATGGCGTAAGCACTCTCCTGGTAGTACGCCAGCACATTTCGAATCGCGCGGTCTTTGTCCGGCTCGTCCGAAACGACGATGTCGTAGGTGGCGCGATGCAGGGCATGGGCTTCGTCGAAGGTATTCTGCGCGCGCCAGGCCAGCTTCATGTAGGTCGGAGCAATGGC
This sequence comes from Nitrospira sp., assembly GCA_025361385.1. Taxonomy (GTDB): domain Bacteria; phylum Nitrospirota; class Nitrospiria; order Nitrospirales; family Nitrospiraceae; genus Palsa-1315. The sequence goes on along the minus strand of JANYAJ010000319.1, from coordinate 10,223 downwards.
CTCCTCGTTGGGATTGATGCGGGGCTTAGTCGCGATGAAGGCCAGCGTTTCTTTGCGGGCCCGGTCTTCAATAGCCGGGACGTCCTTGCCGCCGGTCAGGAGGAGATTTTCGTACAAATTGGAATGGCCGAAATCGACACCGTTGAACTCACTGTCGAGTTCGGCCAGATCCTCGCGTAGCGAGAAGTTCCACAAAGCCCGGTAGTAGAACCGCTTGTCGCGTGGCTCGAACTGGCTGCAAGCAGCCAGCACGAGAGTCATAGCCGCAATCAGTAAGAGCGTGGCCCTATTGGCCCAGGTAGCACTCACTTGAATCCCACGACCATGCCGTCCGGTCCGGCCAGGCGGGCAACCTGCGTCCGCTTGAACCCGGCCTCTTTCATCCACTTCCGGCAATCCGCACCGGTGAAGTCGAACCCGCCAGGGGTTTCGATAAGCATATTGAGGCTCATGAGCAGCCCGAACGCATTCTGCTTCCGCGCGTCGTCGATGAGAGCTTCGTGGACGATGATCGCACCCTTCGGGGATAGCGACTCATAAGCCTTGCGCAGGAGCAGCCTCTTCTCGTCCAGGTTCCAGTCGTGAAGGATATGCCCCATGATGATCACGTCGCACGTTGGCAAAGGATCCTTGAAGAAATTTCCGGAGTGAAAGCGCAGCCGCTGCGCGACGCCCCGCTCCCGTGCATAGGCTTCGAACACAGGCTGCACGACCGGCAAATCCATCCCCCCGCCCGTCAGATGCTTGTGCGCGAGCGCGATTTCGACCGCCACACCACCTTGAGCGCAACCAACGTCCACAAACGTCTTATACTTTTTCCAGGGAAACTTCTTGGCGATGATCTGTGCGGTGCCGATGCTGAGGCCGGTCATGGCCTTGAGAAATCCCTGCAGCCTTTGGGGGTCGGCGTAGAGCGTGCCGAAAAAGTCTCCGCCGGTCTTGACCTCGTTCTGCGGTTGGCCGGTACGGAGACCGTCTGTCAGCGTGCCCCAGAAGGGGTACAGTCGCGCATTCGCCATTTCCAAAATGCCGCCCATGTACGACGGCTTGTTCCGATCGAGGAACAGCGCGGTCTCCGGTGTATTGGCGTAGCGTGTCCCGGTCCGTTTCAACATGCCGAGCGCGACCAGCGCGTCGAAGAAGTCGTGCGCGCTGCGGACATGCAAATCCAGCCGCGACGTCAAGGCCTCCAGTGTCTTCGGGCCCTTCGCAAGCTCGGTGAAGAGACCAAGTTCAATCGCGCTCAGCAGCGTTTTCGAACCCATAAACCCTGCGCCGAGTTGCATGATCTTCGCCGGAGTCAATCGATGTATGGCCACTGTATCCCTCCTTTTTTAGTCACTCGTTCCGCCACCGATCTCTTTCAGATACTCGGCTTCTTCCTTGAGATGCTGCCTCATGGCTTGATGCGTGGGTCCCGTCGCAGCCCGGTCCCGCCAGAAACTGTCGAGGGCCGCATTGATGTCTTCTGCATTGAGCCCGTGGGAGTCCTGGTCCCGTTTATATTCCAGATAGGCCACAATGGCCCCGGCTTCCTCTCTAGTGAAAACGGAGGGCTGCCGGCGCGCATGATCCCGCCAGCTCATCGCCCCATACCGCAGCAGATTCACGAACGCCGATTTACCGACCGTCTTTTTGTAGACGCGCCGCCCTGCGGGAAGCGTGACGACTCTATCGGAGAAGCCATTCGTAAGGTGAAATACCGGATCGGCAGTCTGCAACCGCTCTTCCAAATCGGCGACCAGATAGGCCGGCAGGAAATACCGAAAGCCCCCTTCGGAAAAGAAACTGAGCGCGGTGTAGCTCGCATCGAGAATCGCAGGATCGAGCTGCGACCAATCGGCGATGCCCATGAACGGGGCAACCGGCTCGCCCGGCTCACAGCCCTCGTGACTGCCCTGCAGAAATACGTCTCCGGGATGCTCAGTGTCGCGAAAGGCCTGCCTGATACGGCCGATAACCCGTTGCCTGTCAAGCATGACGACTTCCCTTCGCGTTTCACATAGGACGGTCTCCCGGAAAGCCTATCTGAACAGAACAGAAGGAGGCAATATCAGGCCAACATGGGCGGCCTGCGGAGGAGCAACCCTCTCACAGCCCGAGTACAAACGGGTGGCCCTTCTAGTCCCAGTAGGACAACGACATGAGACCCTACCAGGCCTAGAGAAGGAGAGGGTGCAGTTCGATCATCGGTGCGATGTTTAAGGATCTCATACGACCTGACCGGACAAAGAACATGTCCGGCCACATAAGGACGCCAGGGAGAATGCACGGGGTAGATCAACGACCTCAGAGGTGCGTGGTCCCGAAGTTCACACGGCAACCGACAAGGTACAGCACTCCTTGCGATTCTTTTCTGAGAGGTTTCGTCCAACAGACTTCTGCCAGGCAGATCGCATTTTTGAACGCTGAATCGCCGGTTTGGATTTCCAGAAGCTGCCCTTTGGACGGAGCGACGCCGAGCAGCAGCCGCAATCCGGTCGGACTATCGTTCACCGCCGTGCCCTGCCCTTCTTCAAGCGTGACGGCATCGCGATCTACCGATCGCATCAAGCCATAGGTACAAGGCGTGATCCTCGGATTACGTGTTTCCCGCCGCCGTTCAACCCGAAGAGGCTGTATCCCATGCCAAGCCGTTGCCTGCGCGGTGGGCTCCGCAATGTGCAGGCCTATCTTCCGCAGCAACGATTTCCCGTACGTCCGTATCGATTCCACGATCTGCTTCATGCGCGAACTCCACCTATGCAACGAATGACATCGCCCCTGCCCGGCATTCTCCCAACCGGATTGTCGGCATTCCTGCGACTGTGAGGTTGTAATACACCGCACGCGCGATTGTATAGAAAACAAAAGGGTTCCGCAAATATATGTATCCTGTCGCGACAAGGCGGATCGATGCCGAAACAGCCGTTATTGATCGATCGTTCCAGTATGTGATATTGTCGTTTCCTAGACAAGATTAGGATGGACGCCCGCATGTCTCGCCCGAAAGAATTCAATCCGGATGAGGCGCTTGAGAAAGCCATGCAGGTCTTCTGGCACAAGGGCTACGAAGCGACCTCGATGGAAGATCTGCTCACCGCGATGGACATCAATCGGGGCAGCCTCTATGCCACCTTCGGCGACAAACGCGAACTATTTTTGAAAGCCATGGACCTCTATTGCGCTGGCGGCAGTCTCGGCAGCAGACTGTCCATGTTGAGTCAGCCAGGTCCGGCCATTCCTCTGATCCGCCAGTTCATCGAGGGCATGGTGGAATTCGCGCTCTCCGATCCGCAGCGGCGCGGTTGTTTCATCGCCAATACCGCCATGGAGCTGGCCCCGCACCAGCACGATATCGCAAAAAAAGTGTCGGGACGACTTCAGACGCTGGAAACAGCATTCTTCAAGCTGCTGACCCGCGCCAAACAAGAGGGCGGGCTGGGGCAAAGCAAAGATCCTCTCGGGCTGGCACGCGTCCTGGTGACGATGATGCAAGGCACAATTGTGATGATCAAAGCCGGCACACCGGCCGACGTAGTGAGGCAGACCGCGAAGACGGCGCTGTCGATCCTCCACTGAATTTTCTTGGAGAGATACCCCAACCGATGAGCGATGAGGCATCCAATCGGGCGCGTGTGGCGGTGGAGGCAATCTACCGCGCTGAGTCGCGACAGGTGCTCGCGACGTTGATCCGTCTGCTTGGCGACTTCGACGCCGCCGAAGAGGCCTTGCACGAAGCCTTTGCGGTGGCGCTCGAACAATGGTCGCGAGAGGGTGTGCCGGCCAATCCACGCGCCTGGCTCGTTTCGACCGGCCGCTTCAAAGCCATCGACGGGATGCGCCGTCGCGCCCGGCATGATGCGTCTGTGGCAGAGTTGGCGAAGGAAACGGAACCCACAACCACCATTGAGACCGAACAGCAGGAGGACGAACACCTCCAGGATGACCGGCTCCGATTGATCTTCACTTGCTGCCATCCCGCCCTCGCGCCTGAAGCCCAGGTCGCCATGACTCTGCGCGAAGTCTGCGGTCTCACGACTGAAGAGATCGCGCGGGCATTCCTGACAAAACCGGCCACCATCGCGCAGCGAATCGTGCGGGCCAAGGCCAAGATCCGCGACGCGCGCATTCCCTATGAAGTCCCACCCGAGAAAGAACTGCCGGATCGATGGGACGCCGTGCTCCGCGTGGTCTACCTCGTCTTCAACGAAGGATACTCGGCCTCCTTCGGTGAAACAGTCACCCGGCATGATCTCTGTGGAGAGGCGGTTCGCCTGGCGCGAGTGCTGATCGCACTGATCCCGCAAGCAGAGGTGCTGGGACTGCTGGGGCTGATGCTCTTACAAGACTCACGGCGGGCCGCGCGCGCCTCAGCAGCCGGCGAGCTGATTCTCCTGGAAGATCAGGACCGCTCACTCTGGAACCGTGAGCAGATTGCAGAGGGCGTTGCGCTCGTACAGCAGGCCTTCTCGATAGGCCACGTCGGAGCCTATACGGTTCAAGCTGCGATCGCCGCCGCACATGCGCAAGTCCCGACCGCCGCCGCGACGGATTGGAAGCAGATCGTCGAGCTCTACAGCCTCTTACTCCAAGCCGACCCCTCCCCGGTCATCAAACTCAACCGCGCGGTCGCCGTGGCCATGCGCGATGGTCCCCTCGCCGGTCTGGAGTTGGTCGATGCCATTTTGAAGAGAGGCGATCTGGACACCTATCACTTGGCCCATGCCGCGCGAGCGGATCTCTGTCGCCGACTGGGACGGACGAAAGAGGCCCGCGCCTCTTACCAGCGAGCCCTGAGCCTGACACAGCAGGAACCGGAGCGGAGGTTTTTGAGGAAACGGTTGGCTGAACTGCTGGCTTTGCCGGCTAATGACCCATCGCTCTCATCCATAAACCATTGATCGAGCAGCAACAATTATTAATGTCTCGAAACTGGCAGGCCGATGTCGATTTTGAGATCTTCCAACGACTATCTCATGACAACAGAGCTTACTTAATCTTGGAGGATGCCATGGCAAAACCGGCAAAGAAAAAGGTGAAACAACCACTACAAGCAGCAAGTGTCTGTTGGTTTGACGTTCCCGCAGACGATCTGAAACGGGCGAAGAAGTTCTATACGTCGTTATTCGGTTGGAAGTTCGCGAAGTTGCCCGCGGCCATCGCCGACTACTGGCACATCGACACCGGCGGAAAGGATGCCTCTCCGGACGGTGGGCTCTTGCCCCGGATGCATCCCGGGCATTCCATCACGGTCTATGTGACGGTCCTATCGGTCGACAAGGCCCTGGCCAAAGTTCAGAAGCTGGGAGGAATAGTCTGCAAACCAAAAACTAGCGTGCCGCACATGGGTTACTTTGCGATCTGCGAGGACACGGAGCAGAACGTCTTCGCACTCTGGGAGCCGAACGAGCAAGCTGCGTGATGCATTCACAGCCGAAGGATGGATTCGCCACACCATTCATCAGGAGCAGGCCATGAAATACCTTTGCTTAGTCTACCTTGAGGAGAAAATACTCCACGCCATGCCACAAAACGAGCGGGTCACGCTCTCGAATGAATCCATGGCCTACTGCGACGAGCTGCAAAAAAACGGCCAGTTCATCGCGGCCTCGCCGCTCCACCCGGTGGAGACCGCGACGACGGTGCGGGTGCGAAGCGGAAAAGTCTCCACGACCGATGGGCCCTTTGCCGAAACGAAGGAACAGCTGGGCGGCTACCTTCTGATCGATGTCAGAGACCTGAACGACGCCATACGGATCGCCTCGAAGTTTCCCGGAGCCCAGTACGGGAGCATCGAGGTGCGGCCGCTGAAAGAAGGCGGCTGTGCGTAATCCGCAAGCGATCGCGATCATCTCGGGAATCATGCCATGAAATTCTTATTGATCGTGCATCATGACGAAGAGGCGTTCAAGAAGATCGAGCAGGAAGAGCGACAGGCACTGCTCGCCGAATCCATCGAGCTGACGCACCAGCTTCATGCCGCAGGACAATACGTCCATGCCTCGCCGCTGCATCCGGCCGGCACGTCAGTAATTGTGAGAGTGCGCGAGGGCAAACCCTTCGTGACCGACGGCCCCTTCATCGAAACGCGCGAGCAGATCGCAGGCTATTTTTTGGTGACTGCGAGGAATCTGAATGAGGCCGTCAGCATCGCTTCTCGGGTACCAGGCGCTCGGATCGGAACCGTTGAAGTGCGGCCATTGATTGAGATCACGGGACTACCTGAAGTGGAAAAGTGCTGAGTGCTGAGTTAAAGCAACTTCCTGCGAGAAACGACTCGACTTGATGTAAGAGAGGAACACCGCATGCAGAAGATCACCACCTGTTTGTGGTTCAACGATAACGCCGAAGAGGCAGCGAAGTTTTATGTCTCGATCTTCAAGCATTCGAAGCTCCGGCATACAACCTACTATGGAGAAGCCGGCGCAGCAGTCTCAGGAAGACCGAAGGGCTCGGTCATGACCGTCACATTCGAAATCGACGGGGAGGAGTTCATCGCCCTCAACGGCGGACCGCTCTTCAAGTTTACCGAGGCGGTCTCGTTCATGGTGAAATGCCACACACAGGCGGAAATCGACGAGATGTGGCGCAAGCTTTCCGAAGGCGGTGAAGAAGGCCCTTGTGGCTGGCTCAAAGATAAATATGGTCTATCCTGGCAGATCGTGGTGCCTGAATGGGACAAGATGTTGCGGGACAAGGATCCCATTAAGTCCGAAAGGGTGATGCAGGCCATCCTGCAAATGACCAAGCCCGATATCAAGACAATCAAGCGAGCCTATGATGGGACATAAGCCGGTCAGGAAATACGCTCGAGCCACTGTGCGGAAGGAGACACCACCATGCGATTCATGATTCTTGTCAAAGCCACGAAGGATTCGGAAGCGGGTGCAATGCCGAGCGAGCAGCTGTTGACCGAAATGGGCAAGTACAACGAGGAGTTGGTGAAGGCCGGGATACTTCTAGCTGGAGAGGGGCTTCACCCGAGCTCGAAAGGCACGCGTGTCACATTTTCCGGAACTACGCGCACGCTCATCGACGGTCCCTTTGCCGAGACGAAAGAGCTCATCGCCGGCTACTGGCTGTGGCAAGTCAAATCGAAGGACGAGGCGATCGCGTGGGTGAAACGCTGCCCGAGTCCGGCCGGCGACGGCAAAGAAGGCGAGATCGAGATTCGCCAAGTCTTCTCGCCAGAAGACTTTGGCGCCGAATTTACACCTGAGCTGAGGAAACAAGAAGAGCGGGTCCGGGCACAAGCAGCGCACAACAAGTAGGAGGGAGGCATGCAGAAGAACATCGTCATCCTCGCCGTGATCCTCATCTCAGCCGTTCTCATGTACGCTGAGACCAAGCCCGATACGTTCCGGGTTCAACGGACGGCAGCCATCGCGGCTCCGCCGGAGAAAGTCTTCGGACTCATCCAAGATCTGCATCAGTGGGCCTCCTGGTCGCCTTGGGAAAAGATGGACCCCGCAATGAAGAAGACCTACAGCGGCGCACTACTCGGGAGAGGCGCTATCCTCGAATGGGACGGCAATAACGATGTCGGGACGGGACGCATGGAAATCGTCAATGCCGTCTCCTCCTCACACGTCGCCATCAAGCTGGACTTTCTCAAGCCATTCGAAGCCCACAACCAAGCGGAGTTCACCATTGAAGGCAGTGAGTCTGCGACAAACGTGACCTGGACCATGCATGGCCCGCAGCCCTTCATCATGAAGGTCATGGATCTGCTGATGGGTATGGACAAGATGGTCGGAAAAGACTTTGAAACCGGCTTGGCCAATCTGAAACAATTGGCTGAGAAATAAACCAAGGAGGCCGCCATGCGTTTGACAACTTTCGCAGCCATTACATTATGCACCATGCTGACTGTCTCACCGGCCCTCGCCAAAGAGAAGAAACACGAGAAGCCGACGGATCCGCAAGCGATGATGGAGCTCTGGAAGAAGCTGGCCCAGCCCGGCGAACCCCATAAACTGTTTGCCACCCTAGCCGGAAGCTGGACGACGCAGACCAAAGAATGGATGGAACCGGGCAAGCCACCGATGGAATCCACTGGGACCGCGGAAACCAAGATGCTGCTGGATGGACGATTCCTCTACCAGGAATACAACGCACAGATGATGGGACTGCCCTTCTCCGGTATCGGGATCGACGGATACGACAACGTGACCAAGAAATACGTCACCGCCTGGATCGACACCATGGGAACCGGGATCTTCTTCATGGAGGGCACGGCCAGCGCCGACGGCAAGACCATCACGTTGAAAGGATCGCACCCTGAGCCGGGCGGCGGCAAGATGTCCCATCGCGCGGTCTGGACGATCAAGGACGCCAACAACCAGACGTTCGAGATGTACGGGACGCACGGCCATGGTGGCAAGGAAATGAAGTTCCTCGAGATCGTCTATACCAGGAAATCGTGATCCCGCGGCATTGACCTGGATAGACCGACATGCTTGACTAGAGACCTTACACGTTTACCTAAGGAGGCTTCTTATGCAACGGACAATTGGCATGTTGGCATTGGTCCTGATGCTGACCGGGCTCAGTGGCTGCAGCTATTTGTTTTATCCTCGTGCGGGCGACTATGCGACGCAGGCCAAAGGCGCCAGCGGCGTGGAGACGATGATCAATCTGACGAATATGATGGAAGCCACGGCGGCGAAAGCCAAAGGCGGCAAAGGCGTCGATACTGCCTTCGATGACCTCCACAACCAACTACATGCCTTGATGGATTCGTTCTGTGGAGTCACCGACGCCCAAGCTAAGACGCCGGCGTATGACCTGGCCAAGACGCACAAGAAAGAACTCGGGGCGGTCTTTGGTCGGCTGTGGAAGTTCAAAGACGAACAACCGCAGCGCGACCAACATCTGGACCTCCTGATCACCGAACTGAAAGAATTGCGGGAAACATTGCAAACTTTGAAGTAATCCCACATCGGAGGCCGGTAATGAAACTGTCGACCGCACCAGCCAGTAGCGGGGCCGTCACCTTGTTGATCGGCACCAGAAAAGGCGCATTCACACTGAAGAGCGATCGGACGAGGCGGACATGGAAACTCTCGGCTCCGATCTTCCTCGGCCACATCATCCATCACGTCGTGTGCGATCCGCGGGACCGCCGCACGATATTGATGGCGGCCAGTACCGGGCATCTGGGACCGACGCTCTATCGTTCCACCAATGCCGGGAAAACCTGGAAGGAATCGCCGGCCCCGCCGACCTTTCCTAAACTTCCCGAAAGCGAGAAGGGCCGATCGGTGGGTCACACCTTTTGGCTGACGCCCTGTCATGCAAACGAACCGAACGCCTGGTACGCAGGCACCTCGCCGCAGGGCCTCTTCCGTTCCGATGACGGAGGGGTCACGTGGAAGCCGTTTTCCTCTATCAACGACGATCCGCAATACCGCGAGTGGATGGGCACGGTGCAAGACGGCACGCCGGACGGCCCGAAGCTGCACTCGATCCTCGTGGACCCGCGCGATCCCAAACATCTCTACTTCGCCATGTCCGGCGGAGGCGTGCATGAATCTGTCGATGGCGGCAAGACCTTCGTGCCTCTGGTGCAGGGACTCGACATCGTGGAGGGGTTCGATCCCGCCGTCGTCACCTTCCACGATCCCCATTGCGTCCGGCTCTGTCCTAGCAATCCTGACCGGCTCTATCAGCAAAACCACTGCGGCATCTATCGCCTCGACCGGCCCTCGAATACCTGGGTACGAATCGGCAAGAACATGCCCAAGACAATCGGCGATATCGGATTTCCCATGGTCCTGCATCCGCGCAATGCGGACCAAGCCTGGGTCTTTCCCATGGACGGCTCGACGGTCTGGCCGCGCGTGAGTCCCGGCGGCAAGCCTGCCGCGTTTGCAACCAAGAACGCCGGCAAGAGTTGGACGCGTCAAGACAAAGGCTTCCCGAAGTCAAACGCCTGGTGGACCGTGAAGCGTCAGGCGATGAGCCGCGATGCACATGACCCCGTCGGGCTCTATCTCGGCACCACCAGCGGCGAGATCTGGGCCAGCCGGAATGAAGGAGCAACCTGGACCTGCATGGCCAGACATCTGCCTGAAATCTATTCGGTTGAAGCGGTCGCACTCGGACGATGACGATACATATCCCCAGCGCATTGCGATCCTACACGTCGCAGCAGGCGAGGATGGAGCTGACTGGCTCCACCCTCGCAGAGGCGCTCACAGCTCTGGACGGCCGTTTCCCCGGTATCCGGTTTCGGATCA
>JANYAJ010000156.1 GCA_025361385.1 Nitrospira sp. | reverse complement strand
GCCTTTTAAACGTTACAGTCCACTAGTAGGTGAAATCGATCCATCGACCTGTCGTTGCAAAATGTATCGGCGTACGTTCGGTAATGACCATTGCAGAGAGACATCTTGTCATACTCGCATGAGAGCTTGCTCTAGGAGCGCTCCCGCTACATGAGTATGTCGGTGTTTATTGACAATAGCTTTAGCCTGAATAGGATCTCGTGCTAGAGATTCCTAGTTGTCCAGACAAAACCCCCATATGCAGGCTATTCGCCCTATTGGGATTTGTCATTATATTGATTTTGTTTGAGGCAATCAATTTCCAAACCGTATCGCCTTTGAAGTCATATTTCCCACGATGAGCCTGAAAGAAATGGCCGTCTGTGACGATGGATTACGTTGAGGAAATCCACGAAGATCGTTTCCCCTGCTATTGGGGGGGCATCGACAGGCTAGACGCCTACATGAAGAAATGCCTTGTTTGGTCGTACGGACTTCCTGCGGACGCGTAGTCGTTACGGGTGGGAAGGTGTCTTCCAGATCGTTGTGATGGGGGCTGCATCGGCGCTTGCACCGGAGTGGGACAGGCCGTAGAGCTCTTCGATCGTGCGCAAGACGTTGTGATGAGAGATTTGCTGGTCGTAGCGGCCGGCTTGCACCATGGGACCGATGATGAGGGTCACGATTCGATTGTTCTCGGTCTTATTGTCCTCGTCCCAGGTCACGATCAGCAGACTGTTGTGCTGTTGTGCCCATTGAACATAGGCCTTCAGGTGTTCTTGGAGCCAACGATCGCCGTTCTGAATCGCCTCGGGATGCTTTCCGTGGTGCATGTCGTTGATCTGGTTCGGCACGACGATGCTCACGGTAGGGAGTGTGGCGTAATCGGTGGGAAAACTCGTCATGGGTTGATTGACCGTTGCCGGGAGGCCATTGGTTAGGCTGTCTTGCCAGTTGACCCAGGGGTTATGTTTGCGCGCATAGAGGCCTATGCTGCAGATGAGCGAACCGGCTTCGGGCAGGTCTTCGGAATATCCGACAAACGTCAGCTCCGCTGACAACACCGCATGTCCGAGATTGGCCGTCGTGAAGGTCTGGGGGCAGGAATTGTCGATGATGCCTTGCGTCGATCCGGAAAACAGCGAGAGATAGTTCGGTTGGCTCGGGTAGGTGACGCCAAAGGACTGCGTGAACAGGGCGCCCTGTGCTGCCAGCTCGTTGATGTACGGCGCATCGGGCGAATCGATAATCTGGCTATAGGAGTGATTCTCTTCAATCACCAGCACAATGTGATCCGGTCGGGGGAGATGAGGAACCCCGCGGTTCAACGTTGAGGCCGCAGAGAGGGCGCATGCGCCTATCGCAAGCGGCAGAGCAATGGATCCGAGAACACACTTCCAATACATAGGGATAAGTACCATTCCTTCACGTTCATTCGCCACTAGGAAGATGCGTTCGTTCGTGAACGTGAGGCCAGGGGCCTCATGCGGTGGCGTGATGGTCTATTCTGGGCAATCGATGAGATAGCGTGGCACTGCGGGCGGATCGGTGGGGATGTGCTGCGTGTGACAGGGGGGGATATCTTCCTTCAATCGCTTCAGCAGTCTGAGGACCTTCATGCTGGGTGGTACCTCACAGACCCAAAGGTGGCCGCCGGATTCCAGTTCTTCCATGTGTCGTTGCACGCGAAAATCTGGATGCTCCATGAAATAGGCGGACAAGAATCCACCGATAGCCTGGACCACCCAGGGGTGTGCCGTCACATACCGGTAACTTACTCGTAACTCGACTACTTCTCCCGCAGTCTGTTCATCCATCTGTTGAGTATAGCGGGTTGGGACGGTAAAACCCTAGCGTTTCTTCAGCTGGCCAAGCCTGTACTTGACCCACCTTGCGCCTGCATGTAGGGTCCCACGATGTGTTCATTCAGAACGCCGGATTGGCGACACGAATCAGACAAGACACCATGATTGGAACAACGATGAAAATTGCCATTATTGGGGGTGGACCGGCTGGGCTCATGGCTGCAGAGGCGGCACGTGCCGCAGGGGGAGAAGTCGATCTCTATGACGCCATGGCGTCGGTCGGTCGCAAATTTCTCCTGGCTGGAAAAGGTGGCCTGAATCTCACGCATTCGGAGCCTTCCGAGAAGTTTCTCTCACGCTATGGCTCGCGTCGAGCTCAGGTCGAGCCCTTGCTCGCGCCATTCGGGCCCGATGCGCTGCAGACATGGGTTCGCGGTCTCGGCATTGAAACATTTGTGGGGTCTTCGGGGCGGGTGTTTCCCAAGGATTTGAAGGCCGCGCCGTTGCTGCGTGCATGGCTTCGCCGGTTGCGCCAGTCCGGTGTGCGATTCCATATGCGTCATCGGTGGTCAGGCTGGGATACGCAGGGGGTTCCATGTTTTGTCACGCCAGAGGGAAACCGTTCTGTTCAAGCCGATGCCGTAGTCTTAGCGCTCGGCGGTGGCAGTTGGCCAAAGCTTGGCTCTGATGCGTCGTGGGTACCGTTGCTGGCAGGACGCGGCCTTCAGATCGCGCCATTACAGCCAGCGAACTGCGGGTTCGACGTGGGCTGGAGCGAGCATTTCCGAACGAAATTCGCCGGGCAGCCGGTCAAGTCGGTCGCGATTATCCTACGGAATCATGCCGGTGCGGAGTCCTGGCATCCCGGCGAGTTCGTCATCACGGAGACCGGTGTGGAGGGCGGCGTGATCTACTCCGTATCCGCCGCGCTGCGTGACGAGATTCTAGCGAAGGGGGTTGCAACCATGCATCTCGATCTGGCGCCTGATCGCGATGTGCCGCGCCTGACACATGACTTATCGAGGCCGCGTGGAAAACGCACGATGGCGACACATCTTCAGCGGCAGGCCCACATTGAAGGGGTGAAGGCGGGACTGCTTCGTGAAGTGGTTTCGAAAGAGGATTTTGCAAACCCGGCTCGGCTGGCCGCTGCGATTAAATCGTTACCGTTGCGACTGGTCACCCCGCGTCCGCTAGAGGAAGCGATCAGCACGGCTGGTGGCGTTCCCTTCGAGGCACTCGACAGGCGGTTGATGGTCCGCAAGCTACCAGGAGTTTTCTGCGCAGGAGAGATGCTGGATTGGGAGGCGCCGACCGGAGGGTATCTCTTGACGGCCTGTTTCGCCACGGGTCAGGCGGCTGGTGCCGGGGCTGCCGCCTGGCTCACAACAGAAAAGACGTCTGATCTGTCTTGAGGACGTGTGTCATGCAGGAGGAAGGCCATGCTCTGGCCTTTCTCCTGCATCAGGGTGGATGCTGTGGTGGTGCGGGCTCACGAATCAACGACAGGTTGCGGAAGCCGGCTTACCGAGGAAGCGCATTGGTCTTGGTTGCAGATGGGAGTGGATGTTGACGGTTGAATTGCTCAAGCTGTTGTGGGAGCGCTTCAAGTTGTAAGAAATAGAGGCTGAATTGACCGATCCACAGGATGGAATCGCTATATTTCTTGTCAATCAGGCATCGCATCATGCGAGGAATGAGAAATGAGTATCGGATGAATTGACTTCTTTGGCGAGTTGCAAGCAGTGCGGACAGCTCCCCGGTGAGCTGCCAGGATTGTTTCCAGCTCATCTGGAGTGGATCTCCCTTGGGCCCAAAAGGGATGTGGGCATATTGTGGAAAGGCGCGATGAATGGTTTCATCGTGAAAGTTATGGTCGAGCATCATGCGTCCCGGAAGACTGGCGAGATGATCTACCAATGCCAGGTCGATAAAGGGACAGAATACCGTATGGGATCTATCCAGCACTCTGTAGGAACTGAGGACGCTTTCGCGCCTCGTTCTGGTCCAGAAGAGAAATGAATCGATAGGATTGGGCGTGCCGATATGAATCCGCAGTTCCTCTACGAGATGTGAAATGGCCAATTCACGCGGGCACAGTGTTTTGAGACTGTCGCTGAGAATCGACAACGTCTCTTCTTTGTTCATGAGGTCATCAGCCAGCTCGTGCAGTCGGCCTGACTCACAGAGGTCGAGGCGTGTTTCGGTCAGTTGAAACCCTCGATCGAAAATGCTGCCACCCAGTCCATCGTAGATTGTGTTGTATTTTCCACGAAGGTAGTCAGCGAGCGGCCATAGCCAAGAATGTTCGTCGGCGCAGAAATTCGTCCCGAGATTGTTTCTGATTTCTAAGGCAAAGGCGGACTGAACTTGGTTGGTGATGCGGTGTTGAACCCCTGTGGCCTTGGCAACGGCCGCTGCCGCTTCCATCTCAACGTTTGCCGCAACAATGTATTCTCCAATGGAGTGGCCTATCTTGGGCTTGTGCCCCGCCAAACAGAGCTCGTACAGTTGGTGGCGCGAATCCCGTCCGCCGGTCAATAGTACGGTGAAGTTGTCGTCTTTCGGGAGTCGTCGGCGCAAGGCTGCGCGG
>JANYAJ010000282.1 GCA_025361385.1 Nitrospira sp. | reverse complement strand
GTCCCTGGGGGGATTGAACCGTAGCGCGCCGATGTGCTTGAAAATCTTGGAAGAGTGCCTCGGCCATGAGATCCGTGACCTCCTCAAAAAATTCTGGCGTCCAGCCGTTCGGTGTAGAATTTTTCGTATGCTGTAGTGGCTTATCCATCATGTGAGCGGTTCCAGTTACATGGGGGGCGGCACCAGCGCTTAGGCCATGTCATGCCTCGGCACTGGCCGGCGTCTGAGCATTCCGCCGTTCTTGACCGTCCGGTTACTGAAATGTTCATGTGTTCCCTATCCGCTTCACCAGGTCCGTGAAGCGATCGTCGATCGTGTCTTGGAGCGGCAGAAATTTCGCAGCGTGGGACGCGCTGATCTGATTTTTGTTCACAGCTTCCTGCAGGGCAGCGACTCGCCCATGCACGTCATATCCGAGGCTGACCGACCACTTCACTGGCTCATGCTGATCTCTCGCCATACTGACCAGTGCCGTATAGCGCTCCTTGAACGCCATGCGCGAAGCCACTGGATCGTCTGCGATGGCACTCGCGGTACCGAAGGCTACGCGTATTTCATCGGACCAGCAGAGCGAAACATTCTCGTTATTCAAGCAGCGCGCGACCAGGGCCCAAGCTTCCTCGACCCCTGGCCGGCCGTCCTCCAGGCGCGTGAGAATATCCGCCAGAGTCAGCCTGCTTTTTAGTTCTTTACAGCATCTTCGCATGGCTCCTAACACTTGCGGTTCCGGGTATTCCGACAAGGTTTCGACTATTACGCGAATCGCAGCTTCCGAGAGGGTCGTCGAAGTCAGTTCACAGGTTACTGCAATGGCTTCAAGTATGGATTTGCTCACGCTTGGCCTCCTCCTCGGCTATAAGCTTTTTGAACATTTGGCCTGTCGTCGACGTGCGATCAGCCTGCACAGCGTATCCGTTCGTCACTTGCCGACCCGTTTTCCATTCGGTGCGTAACTTCTCGGCATCGGCCACGAGCAGGTTGACTGGATGCATTTTTGCCACGTAGAACTGGGCCTGATGGCTCACGTAGAACGCGGCAACCGCAGGCGCCTCTTCGGTGCCGATCTTCTCGACCAGTTTGCAGAGCATCGCATTTACCGATTTGTTCCTGACGGGCTCGACCCCGTACCGCTTCCGATACGCTTCCGCATAAGCCTTCCAGGTTTCAACGCTGGTGCCCGTCGAGGTCGCGACCTCGCGGGGAATCTTCTTCTTTGGTTGGTCCGGTTCGGTTAGGTCCGGTCTGGTTAGGTTAGGTCTGGTTAGGTTGTCTGACCTGGGACTGACTTTAGTCTGACTTGAGTCCGTCTTAGAGACCGACTGATGCAGCTTGTAAATTGCCTTGAGTTTCTTTGGGTTAGAAGTCCGGTATTTGTTCGTTAAATACCGACCGGCATAAAAAAGCCAATCGTGGACAAGTTTTCCATCGAGTAGTTTTTGCTCTTGCAACGCGCGCACAAAGGCAGTCGAGTCTCCTGTATGGGCAGCGGCCTGTGCAATCATGGCATCTGGCCAGGCGGATAAATCTCCGTCTTCCTGCTGTTCGAGAACACTGTGCCAAAGTGCATGCAAATGCCCCACGATCACGACGGGTGGAACCGACAACGCGCAGGCCATCTGGAGCACCTTACGGTGCCGAAGTAGAACGGTGTGGGACTCAATCCACGGCATCGCGTCAGATCTTCCCTGTTTCGATGGGTTGACTCCGTTCGCGAATGGCTGAGCGGAAAAGTGCTGATGGTGATGCGCGCAACACCGCTGCAAGCCGATCGCGTTCTTCGTCAGTCGGGTCGACGAGGCCACGCTCGAGCATCGAAAACCGCCCCTGGCTGATGCCTGCTGATTGACTAACCGTAAATTGCGTCAAGCCCTGCGTGATGCGGACAATCTTCAGTTTCAGCATGTATCTCCCCTCGCACTTGAAAATAATTTAGCAGCGTTGTTACACATGCCGTGATACAGCAGGTCAGCGGTTAGGGTAAATGTAGCCTGCTGGCAGGCCACACACTTTATTTTTGAGAATTGTGCAGGATGCTGGTGATGGGAGGATGGCTACGGTCTGGTGAGGCGATTCTTTTCTTTGAGCAGGTATCGATAGAGTGCATCGTGCTTGACGGGAGGACTCACATTCTTTCTGTGGAAATTGCTGGCGATCTCGTTGACGCTGCTTTCCCCTCGGCTGATCCGTTCCCTAAGGTATTCCGTCGCCTCGCGATAATAATCAGCACATGTTTTCTCGAACTTAGCCTTTGCCCCTTTTGTGGCGTTGCCCGAAAGCGTCAGCTTTGAAACGGTGTCAACGATTGCAGGTAGCTGGTTTCTCCTCTTCTGATCATGGCGGAGCAATTGTCGATAGCGGTTGATGAGGTCAGCTACAAAATAGCGTTGAGGAGTAGGGATGACATCAACCTCTATCATGTCACAGACATCGATTTTCTTCGGTTGCGGCTTCGTCCGGGTTCGCTTCATTGCCTCTTGCGATCCATTTGCTGATCTTCTTTCATGAGTTTGTGCGCCTCCTCGCGGTCCGCGAGTTCCGGCGCCGGATTGAATCCCGGCCGCTGGTCATCGATGTGATGGCCCCGCGTCCGCAACATCGCCCGCACATCCTGGAATTCCTCCTGCTCGATCGGCCGGCCGCCCAGCTGATGGATGCGCTGGATCATGGCACGAGCCTCATCGCTCCCGGCTTCATCGGGCGGCGACGGCCTAGGCGTGGGCTTCGCGTGTTTACGGGAAGGCGGCTGATTGCGCCAGTCGGGCGGCCAGCTTGGAGCGTGAGGAGTGTTTTTCGAGTGCGGCGATTGCTTTGTTTTCTTTCTGACGGGATTCTTGGGCATGGTCCGCTCCTGTTGCGGGGCCTGGATGTAAA
>JANYAJ010000270.1 GCA_025361385.1 Nitrospira sp. | reverse complement strand
CGCGCCACCTGGGCCACCGGCCGACCCGATTCCCGCGTGAGCCGGACGGCCTCGGACTTGAATGCGTCGGTAAACTGACGCCGTGTTGTTTTGGACATGCTGACCTCCAATTTCATCATTCTCCCACTTATGGAGGTGTCTATGAAATCAGGGGAGGGTCAGTTATCTCCTTATTCACCTTATTCAATTGAAGCATGTATCCTTCCTGCCAGGAAACATCCCATGTATCCCTAGCCCCCCGTGTTACTGAGACGGGGGCTTGTTGCCCAGCGCGCGGCCGGCTGTTGCCGCCCGGCGCGCTGGCCATACTACGAGAACCCTTGACACTCCTGATCACGGATGCTATTTCTTGAAAAGCGTTTGAGATAAGCAGCGGTCTGTTGCCTGAGTGCTTGATAGTGCCGGAAAGTGCTGTACTATGAAATATGGACTAGGTCAGTATCTAATAAGAGGTTGTCGAGGAGGGAGCGCCCTGGTCCTCGCCTTCCTTCTGCTGCCGTATCTTGTTGACGTAGCCTGCCCTGGAGACGGAGACCCAACCCCCTACACGCAAGCTACTGTAAACGACGGACAAGCAGTTGACTCTTCCGAGGGCGAAGACTCTCTTCTTCCTGCTGATGACCAAGAAAAATCTATAGTTGAACTCGGGCTAACGCTGCGGGATGCCTACACGCAGCGTGGCGATTCCGCTAGAGCGGTCTTTCCTCTCCAATATTTGTTCTTAGCCGCGCTCACATCACGGCCTCCTCCGGCGCTCTAAGCGCTCTCAGTTTCTCCATTTTCCAACCTGCACGTCGCGGTTCCATCTCCATAACCGCCCCAGTATGACGAGTCGAGAGGCTTGAGACCGGCAGGGGGCGCCGGTTCGCGAGAGGCAGAGCATCAATGCTTGAACGGTTGATACAGTTTTCGCTCCATCAACGGCTCTTTGTCTGTGTGGCCGGATTGGTGCTGATGTGCAGCGGGCTCTATGCGTTTCACATCCTCGATGTGGTGGCCTATCCCGACCCCTCCCCGCCCATGATTGAGATCATCACACAATATCCTGGCTGGTCCTCAGAACAGATCGAGCGAGCCATTACCCTCCCGATCGAGATCGGGCTCCAGGGCATGCCGGGCCTGACAGACATCCGCTCCCTCTCGATCTTTGGGTTGAGCGACATCAAGGTTTATTTTGATTTTGGGACGGACTATTTCCGGGATCGGCAGGAAGCTCTCAATCGGCTCCAGATGATTACGCTTCCTCAGAATATACAGCCGACGATCTCTCCGTGGTCAGCGATCGCGGAAATCTATCGGTATGAGTTGGTCGGTGAAAAGCAGACGCTCACCGATCTCAAGACGGTGCAGGATTGGCAGATCCGTCGTGAGTTCAAACGCGTACCGGGTATCATCGATGTTTCAACGTTCGGGGGCACGACGAAGGAGTACCACGTCGAGTTAGATCCTGGCCAGTTGATCAGTTACGACATCACGCTGGATCAAGTCATGGACGCGCTGGCCAAGAACAACACGGACGTGGGCGGCAATTATCTCACGCAGGGCGAGCAAAGTTTTAACATTCGTGGAATGGGACTGATTAAAACTCTGGACGATATCACCACTGCAGTAGTCGCCGAAAAATCCGGCACTCCCGTGCTTATCAGGAACCTCGGGGAGACCAGCATAGGGTATCGTGTCCGGCTGGGCAAAGTGGGGATCGATGATCGGGATGACGTGGTGGAGGGGGTCGTGTTGCTGCAGCGAGGTGCCAAGGCGTTACCGGTGCTCGAACAAGTCCATCGGAAGGTAGACGATCTCAATGGCCAGAAATTGCCGCACGGCGTGGCCATCAAGACGTTCTATGATCGAACGGTGTTGATCCACACGACCATCGAGACGGTCGTGGACATTCTCATCGCCGGAATTCTGCTCGTCTCCATCATTCTCTATGTGTTCTTGGGACACTTCCGGACCGCGATGATCGTCGCCCTCACGGTTCCCCTTGCGCTATTGTTCACCTTCTGCCTGCTGGTAGCGCACGGAGATTCTGCCAACCTGATCTCACTCGGTGCCATCGATTTCGGAATCATCGTAGACTCGACGCTCATCATGGTCGAAAGTATTTTCTCTCATCTGGCGCACAAGCGGAGCCCCAGCCTCACCGTGCCGATGCATATCATGAGAGCGGCCCGCGAAGTGGGCCGTCCGATCTTTTTTGCAACGACCATCATCATCGTCGCCTTCGTGCCGTTGTTTACAATGACCGGAGTCCCGGGCAAGATCTTCGCGCCTATGTCGCTCACCTATGGACTGGCCTTGACCGGGGCATTACTCATGGCTTTCACGCTAGCCCCGGCCCTCTGCTCGTTTCTCCTGACCGGCCCCATTCAAGAGCGGGACACGAAAATTGTGGAAGTGATCAAGCGACGGTATCTCGCGGTGCTGGCGTGGGCGCTCGATTGCCCACGGGTGGTGCTCGGCTTGGCCCTCGCGGCATTGGTCTTTACCCTGTGCCTGGTGCCTCTCATCGGCGGAGAATTCATGCCGGCGTTGGAGGAAGGAAATATCTGGATGCGAACGACCATGCCGGTCGATATTTCATTCGAGGAAGCCAGCCGGCTGGTGACACAGATCCGAGGGATCTTCAAACAGTTTCCCGAGGTGGTCAGTGTCGCGTCTCAACTGGGCCGTCCCGACGACGGAACGGATCCCACCAGTTTCTTTAACGCGGAATTCCTGGTGAACCTCAAGAAAAAGGCAGAGTGGCGGAATACCCTCCCGACCAAGCGGGACTTGATCGATGAAATCGAACGAGAACTCTCGGCGATCCCCGGGGTCACGTTCAATTTTTCTCAGGCGATCCAGGATAACGTGCAAGAAGCCATGTCTGGTGTCAAGGGCGAGAATGCTATCAAGCTCTTTGGAAGTGATCTGCACGTGTTAGAGCAGCAGGCGGCCCAGATCAAGCAGGTGATGGAGCCAGTGCCTGGGGTGAAAGACCTGGGCGTCTTACATCTGCTCGGTCAGCCGAATCTCGTTATCGAGGTGGATCGTCAGGCGTGCGCGCGGTATGGGCTCAAGGTGGGCGACGTCAACAATGTGGTGCAGGCGGCTATCGGTGGGCAGGCCGTCACGCAGGTGTATGAAGGAGAAAAGTGGTTCGATCTCGTCGTCCGGTTCAAACAGGAGTATCGTCGGGACGCTGACGCGATTGGCAATATCCTCGTCAGTACGCCGGAGGGAGCCAGGGTCCCGCTCAAACAGTTGGCCACGATTACGGAGCAGACCGGTGCATTCATCGTGTATAGGGAGAACAACGAGCGGTATATCCCCATCAAGTTCAGCGTGCGGGGACGTGATTTAGAAGGAACGGTCACGGATGCGCAGCAACGGCTCGCCGCCCACGTCACGTTGCCTGAGGGCTATCGCATGGAGTGGCATGG
>JANYAJ010000268.1 GCA_025361385.1 Nitrospira sp. | reverse complement strand
CGCACTGGGGCTCGTCGAAGTGTCCGACGCACTCGGTGCAGCGGTCGTGCGTAATGATATAAATACTATCGCCGACTCCCTGGCCGTCGCCTACATGATTGCCCTTCGCTTCCGCGTCGCTGCGAGTTTCAAAAATCGCCTCGTTCGGACATTCGGGCAAGCAGGCCCCACAGGAGATACATTCATCAGTAATCAGCAGCGCCATGACCCTCGCCTCCTTCTCACTACAATAGAGACACACACGGTTGACAAGTCCGCCCCGTCACGACATAGTGCGTGCCGCGACGTGAACGGCATTCTAGTCTGTCGCTCTTTTCCAAGTCAACAGAATGGCACTTGCTCAGAAGGCCTAGCCTCCCTATGTGGATGGGCCTTTGGGCCCATTGGCTCACGATGAGTCGCGAGATGAAATCTCTATGGCCACCTCACCAATAAGTGATCGCGAGCAGAAAAAGAAGCGCATCATCACGCTCGTTCTCATGGCGATATTCTTGATGAGCGCGTCGTTCTTTCTCATCGATCGAAAAGACGAGACGATCATTATCGTGTCGTTTCCGAACGGTCATGCGCTTGAGACGGAAGTCGCGGACACACCGGAGAAGCTGCTCTTCGGTCTTGCCTTTCGAGAGACGTTGCCAGCGAATAGTGGAATGCTTTATATCTTTGAGTCGACCGGACAGAATCATATCTGGACAAAGGCCTATCGGTTTCCAGTGGACATCATGTGGGTTGATGAGAGTCATCACATCGTGGGGTTCAAGGAAGATGTCGCTCCCTGTCGGGAAGATGAGTGCCCCAAGTATAGTTCCTCTCCTGAGGTCGTCCGCTACGCGATTCAAACAGAAGCGGGCTTCATCAAGCGTGAGGGGATTACTGTGGGGCTGGAGTTGAAATATACACTTCGGATGTAATACGCGCGAGCGTTGGTGCGAAGCATGAAGAGAGGGGTCGGTGTGGCATGCTAGAAGGGTTTCAATCCGTTGCCCAGGTTGAAGAGCTCCCGCCCGGGCAGGCAAAAGTCGTGACGGTGAACAAACGGGAGATTGCGCTCTTCAATATTGATGGAGCCTATTTTGCAATCCACAACTTGTGTCCCCATGAGGGCGGCCCCTTGTGTGAAGGGCGGGTCAAAGGCTTTGTCGTGGCCTGTCCCTGGCACGATCTGGCATTCGACGTTCGAAACGGGCAAGGGACGGATGGCGGCGGATATTGCGTGGGGAGTTATGACGTGCGGATAGAAGGCACGGAAATTTGTGTCGGGCCCCGGCGAAAACCATAATATGTCTCGGCGAATGATAAGGCGCGGGTTGCCGCGTACGTGACGATGAGTATGACCTCCACTTCCGACCATGATGGCCTTAAATCCTCAGATGGGGTGAAGGTAATTGAGACGACTCTTGAGCGTCCCCTCCAGATTCGTCTCTGGGAGGATAGGACGCGAGGGGAGCTCTGGGTTCCGACCTATGATTCGACGGGGCTGGCCCTGTTGGCTGACGACTACCAGCGCATCGCCGGAAACAATGCAGTCGATAATGGGCAGCGGACGTTCGAGTTTAAGGTAATGAGGCCGGGAACCCATCGGGTGTTGTTTGAAAAACGCATGGGGTGGAAGTTCACGGCTGAAGACCGGCGGGTCTTCGAGGTGACGGCTTCCGACTCTTCGTCTCGGAGGGGTGCGTAGCCGTGCCGGATGTGGCGTTCGTCAATGGATCGTTTGTGCCGTTGGCCGAGGCAAAGATTTCGATCGACGATCGAGGCTTTCAGTTCGGCGACGGCGTCTACGAAGTGATCCGCACCTACAAGGGGCGTCCATTCGCACTCGAGGCCCATTGGGCTCGACTCGAGCGTAGTGCTGCGGCGCTTGATCTGACGCAGCCCTATTCCCGCACCGAATGGACCCACTATGTCTTAGAAGGGGTGAGGCGGGCTGCCTATCCTGAGGCTAAAATCTACATTCAGCTGAGCAGGGGCGCTGCTCCTCGTGATCATGTCTATCCGGCGCAAGTGGCGCCCACGGTTGTGATGATCGTTCGCGAATTCCACCCTCTCGACAAGTCGGTGCCGGCCGCCGGCGTGGAGGCCATGACGATCGAGGATATTCGATGGGGGCGCTGCGATATCAAGAGCCTGAATTTGTTAGCGAATGTGCTCGCACGTCAGCAGGCCAAGCAGGCTCACGTATTCGAAGCCATTTTGGTCAAAGAGGGATTGGTGACCGAGGGGGCGGTCAGCAATGTGATGGTGGTCCGGGGAGGAGCGGTGATGACGGCGCCGGAAGGGCCGCGCATTTTGTCCGGGGTGACGCGGGCCGTCGTGTTGGAGCTGGCTCGAAATGAAGGCCTGCCGATTCACGAGCGCGGTATCTTGAAATCAGAACTGTATAGTGCCGACGAAGTGTTTCTCACCGGAACCACTGTCGAGGTCCTGGCCGTTGTCCGCGTGGATGGAAGAGTCGTTGGGGATGGACGGCCTGGTTCAATCACGCAACGACTTGCCTCGGGCTTTACGAGGCTGGTCGGCTAGGCTCTTGCTTTGGCATAGGGGGCATGTTATGGTCCCCGCACTGGAAGTGGGCTCGGGCCCACTTTTTTGTTTAATCTCTTGTAATGAGCTATTCCAAAGAAGCAGGGCGAGGGGTGTCGGTGAAGGAATCCCGACCAGTCGTCGATCGCATCAGCGAAGTGGTGTCGCCCATCCTGTGGGCTCTGGGTATAGAATTAGTCGACGTCGTGTGTGTCGGGCAAGGTACGCGGTCAGTCGTTCGCGTGTACATCGATAAGGTGGGCGGCGTCACGGTAGAAGATTGCGGGCGTGCACATCTCGAGATCAGTCCGGCCTTGGATGTGGCTGATCCGTTCCCCCATACTTATACGCTGGAAGTCTCCTCGCCGGGTCTGGATCGGGCCTTCAGAAGGGTTCAGGATTATCGCCGGGCAGTGGGCAAAGAGGTGAGCGTCAAGCTCAAGCAGCCGATCGACGGACAATGGCGTGTGGTCGGACTGTTGACGGAAGTGAGTGAGCAGGGCGTCACGGTCGTGGTGAGCGATGCGCGCCCTGAGCGGACAGTCATTCTTGAGTTCGACTCGATTGCTGAAGCGCGGCGCGTCGTCACGTTTTAGTGGTCCGGGAGTCGATTACCGCGGTATGAGCATATCGCTGCTTTTAGGAGGGTGGCTGCAGGGGCAGTTGCCGGAGAGTGAGCTATGAATCGAGAATTAATTTCGGTCATCGACGAACTTGGTCGGTCTAAGGGCATTGAGAAGAGCCGAGTGATTGGGGCGATTGAGTCGGCCCTTCAAATGGCTGCTAAGAAGCGGTTCGGGCAGGCTGAGAACATTCAGGTCGAGATCGACTCCAAGACCGGTGAAATCTCCGTCGTGTCGAAGAAGACCATTGTTGATGTGGTCGCCAATCCCAAAACTGAGGTCTCCCTTCAGGAAGCTCGCCAGTTCGATAGCGAGGCAGAAGTCGGTGACGAGATCGGGTCGGTCATCGAGATGAGCGACTTGGGACGGATTGCGGCGCAAACTGCCAAGCAAGTGATTTTCCAGAAGGTCCGTGAGGCCGAATGGGAAGCGGTCCAAAAAGAATATTCGACGCGGCAGGGAGATCTGGTCAACGGCATTATTCTCGGGATGGAGCGCCGGAACTACCTGGTGGATTTAGGCAAGACGGAGGCGGTGTTGCCAATTCAGGAGCAGATTCCGCGGGAAACCTATCGCCGTGGCGATCGGGTGAAGGCGATGCTCCTGGAAGTGCGCCGGACGCCAAAGGATGTCCAGGTCATCTTGACGCGCAGTCACCCCCAGTTTGTCTCGAAGTTATTTGAGTTGGAAGTGCCGGAAGTGCTCGAGAAAATTGTTGAGATCAAGTCCATTGTGCGGGAACCTGGCGATCGGACCAAGATTGCGGTGACGTCTCGCGAGAAAGCGGTCGATCCGGTTGGGGCTTGTGTGGGGATCAAGGGGTCGCGGGTGCAGGCGGTGGTTCGCGAGCTGCGCGGAGAAAAAATCGACATTATTACCTGGACCTCCGACCCGCGTGTCTTCATCGCTGAGGCGTTGAATCCGGCAAGTATTGAGAAGGTCGGCGTCGATGAGGAGAAGAAGTCGGCGTTGGTCGTCGTGGCGGATTCTCAGCTGTCGTTAGCGATCGGAAAGAATGGCCAGAACGTGCGGTTGGCTGCTCGCCTGACCGGCTGGAAGATCGATATTATCAGCGCGACGGAATACGAAAAAGAAAAGGCCGAGCGGGATAACGATATCAAGGCGGCATTGGCAGAGGAAACCGAGGCGCTGCATCAGCAACAAGAAGCCCGGGAACAGGAATTACAAGCTCGGGCAGAGTCGGAGTCGGATGCCGGGTAAAGAAGAACAGGTGTCAAATCCTCATGCGCGTTTACGAATTGGCTAAGCAGCTCGGGATGGAAAACCGTGAACTCATTCCTGAATTGAAGCGGATGGGTGTCGCCGTCGCTTCGCACAGTAGTGCGTTGGAGGACGACGTGGTGCAGAAAGCGATGGAGAAGCTCGGTTCGAAAGCCAAAACCGCCGCGAAAGCAACAGGCAAAGAAGCCGATGCTGGTCGGGGTAAGGTTGTCACGGGGGCAAAAGCCGGGGCGGCTCAGGCTGCTCCGGTGGCGGAGGATGCCTCTAAGTCCGATAAGCGCCGCATTCTGATTAAGCGCAAGCGAGATGACGAAGCCCCTGCGGAAGTTATGGCTTCCCAGCCCGCAGTTGAAGCGATCGGCAGCGGTGGAATGACCGCCGATGCTCCTGTCGTCAGTCCTGCGTTGGCCCATCCCATCATTGAGACACTAATCGCTCCGCATCCAGTTGACGCCGATGCCGGATCTGACGCCTGCTTCGGGAGTTCAGATTGCTCCGCCTCCAGTTATTGCGGTCAAGCCTGCTGTCGTACCTAGCCCCGATCTCACTGCTGGAAAAAAGAAACCCCTCTCTCTCGAAGAGTTACAAGCCGAGGGATTGAAAGAGAAGGCGAAGAAGGTGCGCAAGCCTGGCCGGACTCGAGAAGAAGAAGAGCTTCGGCTGCGTGAGGATGCGGCTCGCTGGCAGGATCTTCGTGCCATTCCGTTGCACCAGCGCCGTGACGACCGTAGTAAGCACGTGCACCACAGCGCGCCCGGGGAAGTGACCAAACCGCGGCGGAAGGGTTTCAAGTTTACGGCTGGTATGACGGTGAAGGAATTTGCCGAACTGATCGGGCAGCGCCCAGCCGATATTATGCGCAAGTTGATGGACATGGGGCAGATGCTCACGTTCAATCAGACGATGAACGTGGATGCGGCCGTGATCATTGCTGAAGAGAACGGGATCAAGCTCGATCTCTCGACGGAGAAGGTCGGAGAGGAATTGTTGGAGTCCGTCGTACAGACGGAGGAAGACGCTCAGCTCGAGTCGCGGCCACCGGTCGTGACGATCATGGGCCATGTCGACCACGGCAAGACGTCGCTGCTCGATGCAATCCGGCAAACAAAAGTGGCGGAAGGTGAGGCCGGTGGGATTACGCAGCATATCGGCGCGTACACCGTCGCGGTTCGTGGAAAACAGGTGACCTTCCTGGATACGCCAGGGCATGAAGCCTTCACGGCGATGCGCGGCCGCGGTGCCAAGATTACCGATATTGTCATCCTGGTCGTGGCGGCGGACGATGGCGTGATGCCGCAAACGATCGAAGCGATTAATCATGCCAGAGCCGCGTCCGTTCCGATTATTGTGGCCATCAACAAGATCGATAAACCCGGCGCCAATGCCGATCGTGTGAAGAACGCCCTATCCGAACATGGGCTGATCTCCGAGTCCTGGGGCGGGGATACGATCATGGTCGAGGTCTCAGCCAAGGAAAAGACCGGTTTGGATACGTTGCTGGAGATGATTCTTCTGCAATCCGAAGTGCTGGAGCTCAAAGCGGATCCGCATCGGATGGCCAAGGGTGTTGTAGTGGAAGCCAAGCTGGAACGAGGACGTGGCCCTGTGGCAACCGTGCTGGTTCAGAGCGGGACGCTTCGGGTCGGCGATGTGTTCGTCGTTGGAGTATTTAGCGGAAAAGTCCGCGCACTGATTGCGCATACGGGAGCCAAGGTGTTGGCGGCCGGTCCTTCCATCCCTGTCGAAGTGGCCGGGCTACCTGGTGTGCCTTCGGCGGGCGATGTTTTTCAGGTTGTGAAGGATGAACGGGTCGCGCGCGAAATTGCGGAAGATCGAGCGCATAAGCAGCGAACGACAGATTTGTCCGGCTCGGCAAAGGTCACCCTCGACGACTTGTTCGCTAAGATCAAGGAAGGGTCAGTCAAGGAGCTGGCACTTGTGATCAAGTCCGATGTCCAGGGGTCGGCTGAAGCGCTGACGGCCAGCGTCGAGAAACTCGCAACCGCAGCGGTCAAATTGCGCGTTATTCACAGCGGCGTGGGCGGGATTACGGAATCCGACGTGTTGCTGGCTGCTGCGTCGAATGCCATCGTGATCGGATTCAATGTCAGGCCGGAGCCGAAGGCGTTGGCCCTGGCCGAGCAGCAAGGCGTCGATATCCGCCAGTATACGATTATTTACGATGCGATGACCGAGATTAAGGCCGCGATGGAAGGGCTGCTCGAGCCGACGCTCAAGGAGCGGATCTTGGGACGGGCCGAAGTACGGCAGGTCTTCACAGTGTCCAAGTCCGGTGTCATTGCCGGAGCCTATGTGGTGGATGGCACGATTACCCGCGCGGCGGTCGGAGTTCGGGTGCTTCGCGACAATGTTGTGGCCTATGAAGGGAAGCTCGGGTCGTTGCGCCGCTTTAAGGACGACGTCCGTGAAGTGCAGCAGGGCTACGAATGCGGAATCAGCGTCGAGAATTTCAACGACATCAAGGCCGGGGACATCATCGAAGCCTACGCGATCGATAAGATCGCCGCAAAGCTCTAAGGTGTGAGTCTGCCCTGTGGGTATCATTGTCGGGCTCTGTACGGTCGAGCTGTTTATCCCAGGAAGTCAGTCGTTGAAGGATAAGCGGCAGGTGCTGTTGAGCCTCAAAGACCGGTTGCGTGAGAAGTTCAATCTCTCCGTCGCTGAGGTTGATGGGCAGGATTTGTGGCAGAAGGCCGTATTGGGGCTGGCCTGCGTGGCGAACGAAGGGCGATACGTCAACCAAGTGTGTGACCAAGCGCTGAACCTGATTCGGAGCGTCCCAGCCGTGGAAATCGTCCAGTCTCGAGTGGAATTGTTGTGACGGCGGCATGCCTGGTGGAGTGCACGGTGGCCAAGACAGGATATCATCGGGCTGATCGTGTGGCCGATCAAATTCGCATGGAAGTGGCCGATATCCTCATGCGGAAGATCAAGGACCCCCGTGTGCAAGCCGTGACTGTGACCGACGTCAAGCTGACGAGCGATCTGCGGATCGCTCGCGTGTTTGTCACCACCATGGGCACGAAAGACGAAGAGCGGAACGTCTTTGTCGGGTTGGAGCAAGCCAGTGGATTTGTGCGCGGTGAGCTAGGGCGCCGACTCTCGCTCCGGTATCTGCCGGAAATCGTCTTTGCCAAGGATGTCAGCGGGC
This sequence comes from Nitrospira sp., assembly GCA_025361385.1. Taxonomy (GTDB): domain Bacteria; phylum Nitrospirota; class Nitrospiria; order Nitrospirales; family Nitrospiraceae; genus Palsa-1315. The sequence continues at coordinate 8,038 of JANYAJ010000268.1, read as the reverse complement.
CGAGAGGCGATCGCGTGTTGCAGTTGCTGGATGAGCTCCACGTCGATACGGAGGCCGAAGGCGGGTCGTCCGAAGAGAAGACGAGTTCGTAGTATCGGGGGCGTGATGATGGATCTCGCGCAGAGCTGTGCCGTGGTCGACGGCGTACTGATCATCAAAAAAGAAACAGGGTGGACCTCGCATGATGTTGTGGCGAAGGTGCGGCATCTTCTCGGCGGAGTGAAAGTCGGTCATGCCGGGACCCTCGATCCTGCCGCAACGGGAGTTTTGCCCGTGCTGATCGGGCGGGGAACCCGCATTGCCGAATATCTGGTTGAGTGGGATAAAGAATATTGTGCCGTGCTTCGACTCGGCGAAACTACCGACACGCAGGATGCGACGGGAACGGTCCTTGTCAGGCAGGCGACGGAACATCTGACATCGGCGGCGATTCACGAAGCGGTCGGTCGATTTCTCGGACCGATTGAGCAAGTTCCTCCGATGTATTCGGCGGTAAAAGTCGCAGGCGTTCCTCTCTATAGGTCCGCTCGTGCGGGCAAAACGATTGCACGGGACGCTCGAACCATTGTCATCCACACCCTTGAGGTGTTGGGGATAGCGGGTCGAGATGTGTCGTTGCGCATCGTCTGCTCCAAAGGGACCTATGTGCGGACGTTGTGTGCCGACATTGGAGCAGCCTTAGGCGTCGGTGGTCACATGTTGGCGTTGGAGCGAACGCGAGTGGGGCCCTTGAGGATCGACCAGGCGCTGATGATCGACGAGGTGGCCACCCGTCATGCCCTCGGACGGTTGGGCGACGATCTGTTATCGCTGGATCTGTCGTTAAATCGGTTTGCGCTGGCGGTGGTGGATGAACAGACTGCTGATCGCGTCCGACATGGCGCTCCAGTGCCTGCGGGAAAAATCCTGCGTTGGGAAGGGGCGGCCGCTGGTGAGCGCCAGCCACACATGCCGGTTCGCATCCATGATAGCGACGGACGTTTGATCGCGATCGGGAAGTGTCCGGCGAATGCGGGAGATGCGCTCAAGGTGGAGAAGGTATTAATCGATCAGGACGTATGAGCGTTCGTTGCGGATGACGGAAAGGAACAGGAAGGAAGGAAACCATGGCATTACTCAAAGAAGCAAAAACTGAGTTGATCAAACAGTATCAGCAGCATGAGACGGATTCCGGTTCACCGGAAGTCCAGATCGCGGTGTTGACCACCCGGATCACGTATTTGACGGAGCATTTCAAGACCCACAAGAAGGATCATCACTCGCGGCGTGGCCTGCTGCTCTTGGTCGGCCGCCGTCGGCGGTTGCTCGATTATCTTCGCGGCGTCAGCGATGCGCGGTACCGTGCAGTGATCGAGCGATTGGGCATCAGGAAATAGTATTCCGTCCCGCTGTCGCGCCAGGAGGCGCAACAGCGGGACCGTAGTCGTCAGTCGCACAGGTGAACACGGACAGAGGCTGGAGTGTTCCTCATCGCTCAAGTCCCTCTCTGTGGGCATCTGTGGGGCCTAACCAGAGGAGACTCAGATGGTACACACAGTTGAAATAGAGGTTGCGGGGCGCATCTTGCGACTCGAGACCGGTCGTGTGGCACGACAAGCAGACGGTTCGATTTGGGCTACGTACGGCGACACGGTCGTATTGGCGACGGCTGTTGCGTCACAGACGGCCAAGCCAGGCATCGATTTCCTCCCCCTCACCGTCGATTATCAGGAAAAATCATTCGCAGCCGGAAAGATTCCCGGCGGGTACTTCAAGCGGGAAGCGCGTCCATCGGAAAAGGCCGTGCTGACCAGCCGGCAGATCGATCGGGGACTCCGTCCGCTCTTTCCTGAGGGCTACTACTTCGAGACCCAAGTCATCGCGTCCGTTCTTTCGGCCGATCAAACCGGCTCCTCCGATATCCTCGGCATTATCGCTTCCTCTGCTGCCCTGACTGTTTCAAATATTCCCTTCGATAATCCGATCGCAGGCGTGAGGATCGGGCGGCTGGACGGCAAGTTCGTGGTCAACCCTGATCTTGAGACGGTGGCGAAGAGCGAGTTGCACCTCGTGGTGGCGGGGACGGCCGATGCGGTCATGATGGTCGAAGCAGGGGCGAACGAATTGTCCGAAACCATTATGCTCGAAGCAATCGAACTCGCCCATAGCGAGATCAAGAAGATTGTGGCCAAGATTCGCGAGCTGCAAGCCCTTGCCGGTAAGCCCAAGCGGAAGGTGGCGAAGGAGCAGATCGACTCCGCACTTGCGGCGCAAGTGAAGACGCTGGTGGCGCAAGGTATCCGTGATGCCATCATGATCCCCAACAAGGCGGCCAGGCAGGAGCGGTTGGATGAGGTCAAGAACGACGCGGTTCAAAAGCTCAAGAGCGCAGACGATCCGAATCGGGAGCGGCACGTCAAGCTGGTGTTCCATGAGTTGGAATATACCGAAGTCCGGAACATGATCTTGGAGAAGGGATCTCGGGCGGATGGACGTGGCCCGGCCGATATCCGTGCGATCACCTGCGAAGTCAGCGCGTTGCCCAGGACACATGGATCGGCGATTTTCACCAGAGGTGAGACTCAAAGTTTAGCCGTGGTTACCTTGGGGACCTCGGACGACGAACAGCGGATCGATGCGTTAGAAGGGGAGTACATGAGGACCTTCATGCTCCATTACAACTTTCCGCCGTTCAGTGTCGGTGAAGCACGGCCGCTTCGTTCGCCGGGACGTCGGGAAGTGGGTCATGGTGCATTGGCGGAACGGGCATTGGCTCCGGTGATTCCGAGCAAGGAAGCCTTTCCTTACACGCTTCGTATCGTGTCGGACATCCTTGAATCCAATGGGTCGTCGTCAATGGCGACCGTCTGTGGCGGGAGCCTTGCGTTGATGGATGCCGGCGTGCCGGTCAGTAAAGCCGTGGCTGGGATCGCGATGGGGTTGATCAAAGAGGGCGACCGAGTCATGATTCTCTCCGATATTCTCGGGCTCGAGGATCACCTGGGTGATATGGACTTTAAGGTCTGTGGAACCAGGCAGGGCGTCACGGCCCTACAGATGGATATCAAAATCGGCGGCATTACATCCGCCTTGATGCAGAAGGCGTTGGAGCAGGCGAAAGCCGGTCGTTTACACATTTTGGGTTGTATGGAGAAAGCTCTCCAAGCACCGAGAACCACCCTGTCGGCGTACGCGCCCAGGATCTTCACGATGAAGGTGAAGCAGGACAAGATTCGTGAAATCATTGGGCCGGGCGGCAAGACGATCCGCGGCATCATTGCGGATTGCGGGGTCAAGATCAATGTCGATGACAGCGGAACCGTGACGATCGCGTCGGTCGATGGCGCTTCGGCCGAGAAGGCCAAAGAAATGATCAGCCGGATCACCGAAGAGGTCGAGATCGGAAAGATCTACATGGGCACGGTTCGGAAGATCATGGACTTCGGCGCGTTTGTCGAAGTCCTTCCTGGAACCGATGGACTGGTGCATATCTCACAGTTGGCGCACCATCGGGTCCAAGCGGTGTCGGATGAGGTGAAGGAAGGGGATCAAATCTTGGTGAAGGTCATGGAAGTGGACCGTCAAGGGAAGATCCGCCTGAGCCGCAAGGAAGCCATGCCGGCTCCAGCTGGGGCCGCTGCGCCTGATCCATCAGCCGGGTAACTGTCTTGTATCGCAAGCTCGTTCTGGACAATGGGGTGCGGGTTGTGACCGAACGGATGCCGACGTTAAAGTCGGTGACCGTCGGTGTATGGGTTAACACCGGGTCGCGGGACGAGCAGCCTCCCCAAGCGGGCTATTCCCACTTTATCGAGCACATGCTCTTTAAGGGAACACGCAAGCGTTCCTCCGCCGAGATTTCGCGTGAAATCGACGCGCTCGGCGGAGAGATGAATGCCTTCACCTCGCGTGAGACAACGACCTATTATGTGAAGGTGTTAGATCAGCAACTGCATCGAGCATTAGAGCTCCTCTCCGACCTGTTTCACCATTCCCGGTTCGTACCCAAAGACATCGAAAAAGAAAAACAGGTCGTCCTGGAAGAAATCCGCATGGTTCAGGACGACCCGGAAGATCTCGTGCAAGAGCTCCACATGGGCCAAGTGCTGGGGCGGCATCCGCTCGGCCGCTCTATCTTGGGCCGGGAGAAGACGGTCAGAGGGCTGCGGCGCCAGGATCTGCTGAGCTATATCGAGACCCACTACGACTCGAGTCAGACCGTGGTGTCGATCGCCGGGAATTTTGAGCAGGACAAACTTGATCTCCTGGTCGCGAAGTATTTCGGCAAGGGCCGATCTGCAAAGGCGATCCATGCCAACGGGCGCCGTCCTCCTGACTTGCGCGGCGGTATTCTGCTGAAGAAGAAGAAGTTAGAACAAGTCCATCTGTGTCTAGGCCTCAAAGGCGTTCCCGCCGGACATCAGGATCGGTATGCCCTGTATGCGCTGAACAGTGTGCTGGGGGGCAGTGTGAGTTCGCGATTATTTCAGGAAGTCCGTGAGAAACGAGGTCTCGTCTATTCCATCTACTCCTATTTGTCCGGCTATTCTGACGGTGGCATGATCACCGTCTATGCAGCGACCAGACCGAAAGAAGTGGATCGTGTGGTGGATCTCGTCTGTCGTGAAATCAGACGGGTGGGGAGCAAGGGTGTTGTTGGAAAAGAGCTTGAGCGGGCGAAGGTTCAGATGAAGGGCAGCCTCATGTTGAGTCTGGAGAGTTCGCATAGCCGCATGAGTAAATTAGCCAAGGACGAGTTGACATACGGAAAGCATACGTCGCTGGACGATATGCTGGCGCGCATTGATCGTGTGAGCGAAGAGCAGATGTTTAAAGTGGGTCGTCAATTTTTCAATGTGGACTCCCTCGCCATCACCGGGTTGGGCCCTCTCGCGTCAGGCACGCTTCAGTCTCACAGATGAGAATTTTCTAATAGATGCGAGTCGAGCGCTCAAATATGATAAAAATTTTGAGCGCGCTAGTTATCGTAAATGTTTGATTATTAATCATTATTATGATGAAATTCGAATCTATCCACAGGGGAAACATTTTCTTGACAGTGTTTCGCGGTTTCAGTACCATGACGGAACTTTTTGACAACGATTCTCAATCGAGGGACTCAACGCGAGAGAGAGCAAAGGAGGTGGCGAACCCATCGCTCGTGATTGGAGGATCTCTGAAACCGTTTCTGTTCATTCATCGTACTTAAACTAGTGTCCATCGGTTATTTCGGTTGTTATTTTTATGAAGGAGGGACTAGGTATGAAAAGGGTTGCAGTTTTAGCCTCCGTGGCAATGTTGTCCATGTTCGGTATGTTGACGGCTGAATTTGCCGTTGCGGCCGATGCGCCTGGGTCAGGTCCGGTTGATAACATCGTCGGTGGAAAGCCGATGAAGGGTGAAGTCACCAAGACCTTGAAAGGTCGTGTCTGGTCACAATGGGCAGACAATCCAGATGGCGAGTTGCTCTTCGGGATTCAATACTGGAACACCGGTGAGCCGGCGTCAGGGACCCCGAACGGTCGTTCGTCCTCCGATCTCGACGTGAAGCCGCCAGATCCATTGTTCAGCTGCTGCGGTTGGGGCTTTGTGGGCGGAACCGATAAGAACAATCCTTATTCCGGTTGGTACCATGCTGCCACGACCGTTCGTCTGGCAGTGAAGGATAAAGCGTTGATGGACCAGATCATCAAGGCCTCCCAGGAGCTCGTGGCCATGGAAGTGAGCCTGGACGGTCGGACGATCACCGGGTTTAAGGTTATTAAGTAATCGACCTCGACAAGCCTTAATTCATTTATGTCCAGCAAGGAGGACGCGATTATGAAGTTTCATGCGAAAGGTTGGGCCATGGTGGCCGCCGTAGCGCTGGGGGTATCCGTAGCCTCCACTGCATTAGCCATCGAGTCATTCCAGGAGCGTTTTGAGTGGGGAGATTTGAGCAAGCCGACGACCCTGCAGGGTCGCGTCATTGTGCTTGATCACTACGATGAAGCGGTCTGGATTAACGTTTCTGTATTCGGCGGGGCTGCTGAGAGCGGCTTTTTCTGGCAGAAGATTCATCCGGGCAAGACGTTGAAGTTTTATGCCGACAAGGGAGCCTGGGAAGAGTTGAAGAAGATGGGCCGTCCCCATGCTGGTCCTGCTGCCGCGAAGGAAGTGCCACCCTCCAGCACGACAGACTTGGTTGAATTTACCGTGACGGAAGCAGAGCAGAATCACCGGGTCATTTCCTCAGTCAAGAAGCTTCCGGAAGTGGCTGGCTCCATGGGAAAGACCCTGAGCATCTCGTCGCTTCGTTTGAAAGAGTGCGCGGGGAAGAGCGAAGTTGAAGCAGGCTGCGCAGCAGCGAAGCAGCAGCTCAATACCTCACCGAAGTCTCCAGATGGGGCCCTTATCCCCATGCAGTATGATGTGTTGATCCCAGGCGGTCAGCCAGTTGCAGGGCTCATCCCCTGGACCGCGAAGTACAACTTGGGCACTGCTGCTCATTAAGCTGAGCCAGTCTCTGTTTGGAAAGGCGGCATCTCCGAAAGGGGGTGCCGCCTTTCTTATGTGTCGCGATTGTCTTGGTCTGTAGGGCTGATCCGGCGTTGGATGTCAGCGAGGCGGTTGAGTGCATCGAGCGGCGTCATGGAGAAGAGGTCGATTTGTTTCATTTCCTCGATGATTGGATGGGGCTTGGGAAGCGAGGTCTGTGGTGTTTCTTTCTCCAAAGATACAGGCGTACCCTCGATGGTGGTATCCGGTTGTTCCAGTTGGGCGAGAACTTGTTGCGCCCGGGCGATGACCGTTGGAGGGAGTCCTGCTAGTTTGGCAACGTGAATGCCGTAACTGCGGTCTGCGCCACCCGGTATAATCTTACGCAAGAAGACCACGTCTCCATCCCGTTCTTGCACCGCGACGCAATAGTTTTTAATGCCTTCCCGTAACCCTTCCAGTTGCGTCATCTCGTGATAATGCGTGGCGAACAATGTTCTAGCTCCCACGTGCTGACGGTCTTGAATATGTTCCGCAATGGCCCAGGCGATGCTGAGTCCGTCGTAGGTGCTGGTTCCTCGACCGATCTCATCCAGGAGAATCAAGCTGCGGGACGTCGCACTGTTTAAGATATGAGCCGATTCGATCATCTCCACCATGAAAGTGCTCTGGCCGGCGGACAGGTTGTCCGAAGCGCCCACACGCGTGAAAATCCGATCGACTAATCCAATGCGGGCCTCGGTCGCCGGCACGAAACTCCCAATTTGCGCCAACAAAACAATCAGTGCGACTTGGCGGAGATAGGTGCTTTTTCCTGCCATGTTGGGCCCGGTGAGAATCACCAGCCTGTTCCCCTCACAGTCGAGGGCTGTGTCGTTGGGCACGAAGGTGAGATCGCTGCTGAGCTGTTCCACGACAGGGTGCCGGCCTTCCCGAATGAGGATCGTGCCGCTCTCATCGACGAGTGGTTTGACGTAGCGATGTAAGGCGGCGGTCTCGGCCAAACCGGCGAGGACGTCGAGCAACGCAACGGTCTGGGCCATCGCTTGAAGGCGAGGCACCTCGTTCGCTAAACGACTGCGGACCTGATCGAACAGCTCCTGCTCGAGCGCCAGCAGTTTACTTTCAGCGCCTGTGACCCGTTCTTCCAACTCTTTAAGTTCCGCTGTCATGAATCGTTCGGCATTTACCAGCGTCTGCTTGCGAATGTAATCAGGCGGAACCCGGGAGAGGTGCGTCTTGGTAATTTCGATGTAGTAGCCGAATACTTGATTGTAGCGAACCTTCAACGAATCGATTCCCGTTCGTTCCCGTTCTTTGGCTTCTAGCGAGGCGATCCAGCCCTTGCCTTCGGTGCTGGCCTTGCGCAGTTCATCGACTCCGGCATGGTATCCCTCTCGAATCACACCGCCGTCACGGAGGGACATCGGCGCCTCCGGCTTGACTGCCTGCTCAATCGTGTCATGGACATCGCGGCAGTCGTCCCAGGATTCACGGACAGCAGCCAGTAGCGAAGCGGAGAAGGATTGGAGGTGAGACCATAATTCTGGCAAGGCGCTTACGGATTGTTTCAGTGCGAGTA
>JANYAJ010000261.1 GCA_025361385.1 Nitrospira sp. | reverse complement strand
GGCTGGGCCGATCCGGGATGCGAGGTTCCATCGAACGCTGCCGCGTCGCAACAGAAGAGGTCGCCCGGCATCAGCATCTTTAGTGTGCATTCTTTTCCCTCAGGGGTGGACTTGACACACTTGACCATTCCTTCCTTGACGATGTGGAAGTATTCGGCCGGGTCGCCTTCCCGAAAAATGAAGTCGCCTTTGCCGTAGTGGGCTTCGGTCAGTTCCTGAAGCATGCGTTTGCGGTCCGATGCAGACAGAATGTTCAGGAGCGGAATACGATCGAGCCCTTGAGAAAGGACGGGGGTCGACGGTTTACTTGGTGATTTGTTTGGTCGCTTCGACAATCGAGCGTGCTCCGATCCCAAAGTGATCCACGAGTTCGTCCGGCTTTCCGCTGTGCGGAATGACCCGAACCGCAAGTTTGTGTACTCGTAACCCTTCTGGTCCAACCGCACTGAGGACTGCGTCGCCGAGCCCTCCGTGGGCATAGTGGTCTTCCACCGTAAGTATGCGTCCCTGGGTTGCTCGGGCACTGTCGATCAAGGTTGTGCGGTCGATTGGTGCGATGCTGTAGAGGTCGATCACTCGTACGGAAATTCCAGCCTCCTTAAGTTGATCGTAGGCTTTGATGGCTTCGAAAAGTGTCACGCCCGCAGCGACGATCGTGAGGACGTCCGAGGCGCTCTGGCGAATGACTTTGGAGCCGCCGATCTGAAAACGCTCCTCTGGTCCATAGATGACCGGCGCTTTAGGCCGGCCGGCGCGGAGGTAAACCATGCCTTTGTGAGCGGCCGCTAGTTCGACCAGTCTGTAGGTGCAGGTGGCATCTGAGGGGTAGAGCACGACGATGCCTGGCTGGGCCGCCATCATCGCAATATCTTCGAGTCCCATCTGCGAGGGGCCGTCTTCGCCGATGCTGACGCCGACGTGGGTGCCTACCAGCTTGATGTTCGATTGGCTGATGGCTGCCATCCTGATGAAGTCGTAGGCGCGGGTGAAGAACGCCGCAAAGGTCGCGACGAAGGGAATCTTGCCGCAGGCGGCAAGCCCGGCTGCCGCGCCAAGCATGTTTTGTTCAGCGATGAAGTTTTCGAAAAATCGATTTGGGAATTTCTTGCCGAATTTGTCGGTATAGGTTGAGTTCTTAACGTCGGCGTCGAGTCCGACTACCAAGGGGTTTGCTGCGCCGATGGCTTCGAGTGCAACGCCGAAGGCTTCACGGGTCGCGGCAGATTCGCCGAGTTTATAGGGTGACGGGGGCAGCGCGCTGGTGGCGGTGACGACCGGTGCTGAGGTGTTGGGTTTGACGGTCTGAACGGTCCCGTTGCCAGGCTTCAGCTGCTTGGTCAACTCATCAAGGGCCTTTTGTAGGTCGTCTCCCTTGGGCACTGGTTTCCCGTGCCAACTCGGGCTGTCTTCCATGAACGAAATGCCGTGGCCTTTGAAGGTCTTTGCGAGCAGGACGGTTGGCTTGCCTTTTGTGCGTGACGCTTCATCGAAGGCGGTAACGAGGGCGGCAATGTCGTGCCCATCGACGACGATGGCGTGCCAGCCGAATCCTGACCAGCGCGCGCGGTATCCCTCCATATTATGCTGCAGCATGGTGGGGTCGCTCTGTCCCAACCGGTTCACGTCGACAATGGCACAGAGATTATCCAGTCCATGATGGCGCGCGACTTCGGCCGCTTCCCAGACAGATCCTTCGACGGATTCGCCGTCTCCCATGAGGACGTAGGTGCGGTGATCGAGCTTGTCGACGAATTTGGCATTGAGCGCGATGCCGATGCCGACAGGGAGGCCTTGACCCAACGAGCCGGTTGCCATATCGACGAACGATAAACGGGGGGTCGGGTGGCCTTCGAGGTCGGACGTCAGTGTGCGTAATTTTAAGAGATCGCTTTTGGGAAAGAGACCGGCCTCTGCCCACGCGGCGTAGAGTAGTGGCGCGGCATGGCCTTTCGACAGGATGAACCGGTCGCTGTTCGGGGCTTTGGGATTCTTGGGGTCATAACGCATGACCGAGAAGAAGAGTGTGGCGACGATGTCGGCAGCGGAGCAGCAACTGGATGGATGGCCACTGGCTGCTTCAGTTGTGGCTCGAACGCTTTCGATGCGGAGCTGCGTGGCCTTGTTCTGGAGCGCAGAGAGGGTGTCGGGCGAAACGGTTGAACTGGCCATCGGAACTCCTTTCAGGATTGATTACCGAGGAAGCCGGCACACACTTCTCTAGTTCAGAGATCGGTTGCAACGCGGCGGGACTTGAGGCTAACAAAAAATAAATGGGTGAGTCAATGAAAGGATCCGTGAGTGTCAACCCAATTTAGAAATGTCCGCTTTCTCCCCAAGTAGAAATGTCCGGTTTAAGGTTGCGCGGCGGCCGGTCTCTTGGCGGCGATTGTCCCGTAGCCATTCCATGGATGATGGGCTCGGGGCTTGACAGGCGGCCGCGGCAGCCTGCGTGTCTCCGGCCCCGTCGGCTTGCGGGGCCGCACGGCGATGGCTTGATACGTGAGCGGCCGACCGTGGTGCGTGATCCGCATCGTCCCATCGATCCGTTCTTCCACCTGCACCTGGGTTGCCCGGATATTGTCGCGGACCTGATAGAGCTGCCCATGGTGGGCCACGGTCCAATCGCGGCGCAGGACACGCGTGGTCTTGAGGCACAGGCTCCGGTCCAGGTTGCGGCGCGCGGGACAAGGCCGATGGAGATCGGCAGGTTGCGCGGGCGGGACCGCAAATCGCCGGTTGTAGCGCGGTAGCCAGGTCTCCACGAACTCATTGGCCGCCTCGATGGTCGCGAGGCCCGCCAGGCGCAGGTCTTTCACCAGACGATCCTGCAGCGTCTTGAACACGCGTTCGACCCGACCCTTGGCTTGCGGGGAATGGGCATGAATCACCGCCACCCCCAACTCGGCGAGCGCCCGCTCAAATTGACTGTGCGGCTGACGATCGGCTAATTGCTCCTCGACGGTCGGCAGGGCCGGCGACTTGTAGGTCGTATGCTGGTCCGTGTAGAGCGCGAGCGGCAGGCCGTAGTCCAAGACGTAGCGGCGGAAGCTGTCCAGTGCGGGGATCGTGCCTTCATACGCGTAGAATCGGGCAGAGACCTGACTGCTCGCATCGTCGATGTAGGCCATCAGCACACACCGGGGTCCACGGCCCTCGAACCAGTCATGATGCGAGCCGTCCACCTGTACTAGCTCGCCCCGGTGCGCCTTCCGGGCCCGCCACGCCCGATGCGGGTGCTTGCGCCGCTGGAAGTGCGTGACCACGGCGGCCCGCAGCCAGCCGCGTAACGTTTCGGCGCTGAGGGGGATGCCGTGCCGCTCGGCCAGCTTCTCCGCCGCAAGGGTGGGTCCAAAATCGCAGTAGTGCTTCGCATACAGCCGAAGGGCCCGGGCCTTCAGTGCGGGCCGGTACTGTCGGTTTGAGGGTGTGCCTCGGCTTCGATGCACGAGGCCCGCGTCCCCCTCCGCTCGGACCCGCTGGATCAGCCGCCGGACCTGGCGCGTCGTCAGTCCCAAGATCGCGCCCGCCTCCCGCTGTCGTAGCGCCTTGTTCATTACTTGCCGGGTCACATGTACCCGCTTCAACTCCTGCACACTCATACGCACCGTGTCCTCTCCGACCATGCTCCCCTCCCTCTGAAGGGAGCCAGTCTACACAAGAGGACATTTCTACTTTGGTGAAAGCGGACATTCTCATGTTGGGATTACATGAAAGGATCCGTGAGGAAGTAGCAATAATATGACTACGGACTCATGCGGCATTGGCAGGGAGTGGGGGCGCTGTGTAGTCGCTTGGTCTACGCGGCGGGAGAAGGTGTGACGGTTGTTATTTCACTTGAGCAAGGGCTTTCTACACCATTAAATGCGCTGACCGCAAAGTAGTAGGTGGTATTACGTTCGAGGTCTGTGACCGTGGCTGAGGGGGAACCAACATACACGAAACTTTCATATGAGCAGCTACCCACTTCCTGTGATGATTGCCGGCCGTAATGAACATAATAAGCAAAGACTGAAGGGTCTTGGACTGGACTCCAAGAAAGGGATGCCATTGCTCCTGCCGCTGGTGCCGATCCTCCAACGCCACTACCAGGCGTTCCCGTGATGCTGGGATCGCCGCCAGTTTCTCCGCCGCCGCCGCATCCAGTCAGCAGCGAGGCCAAACTGAAAAGCAGTCCTGCGAAAAAGGTAGTGAGGCGGACTTGAGGCGTGATGAATAAGGTCATGTGTTGCTCCACAGGGAAAATGTGTTTATTCTTCGGTTCTGTTAGGTATTGACTACTTCGTGCGTGATGCAGGCAGAAGGAGATCGTGGCAGGGTAAGAGCAATGTATGTGCCAGGATAAATGGCTGCAGATGATTGATTTATTGAAGTAAATCGCTCGCGATGCTGTCGCTCAAAATTGTGTGAGCTGTAGGATCTGCAGGAGAGACCATACAGGTCACGTCAGACTTCATGAGCGGTGACTCAATATATGTTGCAGCTAACTTATTGTGAGTGCCTATGAGTGGAGAGTTAAACGATCAATTTCGGTGAGGCAAGGCGAGCTCAGTTTGATTTAGGTTGTAACTATAAATGTATGAGTCGGTGCCTGGATCCTGAGGGGGCATCTGTCTGGCAGATAGTGCCTACTGAAGGAGTGAGGTTAGGTGGAGCGATGCGGGGGTATCCCGTTGTAGTTCGCGCGTGGTTAGGTTTCTGGGCAAGCGGGGTGCGATTACGGATCGGACTGCATGAAAAAGAGAGGGGCAACCGATCAGTCCGGCGAATGATTTGGTGTCCGGTACTCCTTTCTTCTCGCTAAGGAACGGTTCTATCCCGAAAGTAGCGAAACAGTAAGTAGGCATTGAGGGTCATCACGATCGAGAGGATGCTGTAGGTGGTGACGGCGGTGGCCAAGTTCAATTCGATCAGCACTCGGGACATGCCGAATGCGACGATCAAGGCATCGAAGGCCATGCAGATCCGTCTGAAGGTTTCAGGGTCCATCAAACGGATGAGGTAGCTTCCGAGGGGAATTCCCAACAGGACGCTGGGAATGATGTAGGGAATGATCTCCAGGCTCTCGGCGCTATAGAGTCCAATGAAGTAGTAGGCGATTCCCGTCATGACCGCTTCCCCAACTCGAATGACGCTTAGCGCGGCCCGGAAATCCTGTTTTGCATACCCTTGATTGTTGAACAGCAGCGCAAGCGGAGGGCCTGAGATCGTCGTCACAGAATAGAGGGTTCCAATTCCTACTCCGAACGGGATCGCGATGGCCTTTTCGGCTTTGATGGGTTTTCTGATACCGGCAGCCTGAAGCAGAATCAAGGGCAGCAGCATAAAATAGGTCACAAATTTGACCCAGGACGGATGGACAAGGGAGAGGATATAGCTACCGATCGCGACACCGATCAGGAGGCCGATCAAAATGGGCGCCACGCGCCACCAAATGTTTGGGACGCTTTTGCGGTTGATGAAGAGGACGTACCCATTGATCACTAATTCCACCAGTACCAACGCAGGATTTAGAATACGGTTGGTGTAAAACAGCAGCGCTACGGGAACCGTAATCGAAGAAAAGCCGTATCCCAGGGCACCGTTGACGGTGGCCGCGACAAATGTGATCAGCACGAGCACGACTTGATCCATGATTATCCTTTGTGGTGTCCGCAGGCGAAGTCGTCGAGTGTGTAGTGGTCCAGGATGCCGGCAATGGCATCACGTACGGTGCCCATCACGTGCTGCACCGGACATTGGGCATGCTCGGCATAGGGGCAGTCCGCGCATTTTTGATAGGCCGTTTTGCTCACACATCCGATGGGAGCGAGGGGGCCGTCCAAAATGCGAATCACTTGGCCGAGGGTGATTTCTCCCGGGGGTTTGATGAGCGCGTAGCCACCCTTCATGCCTCGACGGCTCGAGAGGAGACCGGCTCGTTTCAGCGCAAGCAGGATCTGCTCAAGAAACTCGACGGGGATATGCTGGCGCTCCGCGATCTGGTGCCGCTGGAGTGTTGCCTTGCCGTAGAAGAGTGTGAGTTCTAGTAGCGCGCGAAGTCCGTATTCGCTTTTCTTTGAGAGCTTCATGGGAATAGGTAATGCCGAGTGAGTTAATCAAGTATCAGGACAATAGAGGACTGATAAAGCTACGTCAAGAGCAGGCGGTGGAGATCAATCGCTATCACTCCCACAAGTTCGTCAAGATTTAAGGCCAAATCAGGAGGCCTATACTGATGCAACTCCTTGATCATAGAGGGTTTGTTTCTTGACAGCTTGTGCGAATTCCTGTTAGCTTCTTCCTTCGCTCAGGGGCTCATGCAACAGTTTCACCACCTCGCAGGACCGATTGTGAACTACCAGGATCTCATTCTCACGTTGCATCATTACTGGGCCGACCAAGGTTGTGTGATCCATCAACCCTATGATCTGGAAATGGGTGCCGGGACCTTCCATCCCGCCACATTTCTTCGGTCCCTTGGTCCTGAACCCTGGCGGGCTGCCTATCCCCAACCATGTCGTCGTCCCACTGATGGGCGATATGGCGAAAATCCGAATCGCATGCAGCACTACTACCAGTATCAGGTTGTGTTGAAGCCGGCTCCGGACAACATTCAAGCGTTGTATCTGGAGAGTCTGGCCCAATTGGGGATTGATCCGAAGCAGCACGACATCCGGTTCATTCAAGACGACTGGGAGTCTCCTACGTTGGGCGCCTGGGGTCTGGGCTGGGAGGTACGTCTCGACGGGATGGAAATCACGCAGTTCACCTACTTTCAGGAGATCGGCGGGATTGAACTCAATCCCATTACCGTTGAAATCACATACGGGACTGAACGCATCGCGATGTATCTGCAACAAGTGAATAATGTCTTCGACCTCGCTTGGAACGATGCCGTGACGTATGGCGACATCCATCACGAAACCGAAGTGCAGTTCTCGACCTATAATTTCGAAGAAGGCGATGTGGCGATGCTCATGGCCACGTTTCAATCGTTCGAGGGAGAATGTAAACGGCTGCTGGCGAATCGCGAGAAGCGGCTGACCCTTCCGGCCTACGAATTCTGTATCAAGTCCTCGCACCTCTTCAACCTACTCGATGCCCGCGGGGCCATCAGCGTGGCAGAACGCACAGGCTATATCGCCAGGGTTCGTGCGCTGGCGCGCCAATGCGCCGAACGTTATATTGAAGAGCGAGCGGCGATGGGGCATCCGCTGCTCAATCGAGGCGGGGGGCGTGATGGAGCGAAGTCAGCCGCCTCGCGCGTCAGAACTATGGCCCGCCGCGCATAAAGAACGACAGAGAAACTCATGACAAAGAAGACCCAATCGTCTCGCCGTCCTGTCCCTTCTGCGAAAAAAATAAGCCGCCCTTCCCCTGTGAAGGCTGCCGAGTTATTGCTTGAGATCGGCGTCGAAGAACTGCCCTACCAGTTCATCGCGCCTGCGTTGGCAACATTGAAAGAGGCGGCTGAACAGTTGTTCAAGGACCACCGCCTCGCGTTTCAATCTGTTCGTAGCTTGGGAACGCCACGACGATTGACCTTAGTCGTTGAGGGCCTGGCGACCTTGCAGACCTCGATGGCCAAGGAAGCGATGGGGCCTTCAAAGTCGGTGGCGTTCGATCCAGCTGGTCAGCCGACCAGAGCGGCAATGGGATTTGCTGCAGGGCAAGGGGTCGCGGTTCATGAACTGCAAGTGCGTCAGACCCCGAAGGGGGAATATCTGTTTGCGGTGAAGCAAGAGCTGGGGCGGCCAACCAAGGTGGTTCTGGGAGAACTCCTTCCACTGTTGATCGCGAAACTGTCGTTCCCAAAAGCGATGAAATGGAATACCACCGGCGTTCGGTTTGCTCGTCCAGTGCGGTGGCTGGTGGTAGTGTATGGCGGGGCCACGCTTCCGATCGAAGCCGCGGGGATTACCGCCGGCAACAAGACTCTAGGCCATCGCGTCTTAGGGAGCTCCAAGGGGCTCGTGGTTCGGGACTCCGGGTCCTATCTGAAGGGACTTGAACGTCAAGGCGTCACTCCAGATCCCCAGCGTCGCCGCCACATGATCGAAGAACAGATTGCGACCCTCTGTAAAAAAGCCGGGTTCTCGTTGAATGTCGACCCGGACTTGTTGGATCAGGCGGTCTATACGACTGAATGTCCCAACGCCATTATCGGTTCCTTCAAGCCTGCCTATTTAGACGTGCCGCAAGAGATTTTGATTACCTCCATGAAAGAACATCAGGGGTTCTTTTCCTTAATGCACAAAGAGACCGGGAAGCTCGTTCCCCATTTCATCGCGGTAACGAACAATCGAGCCAAAGATATGGGATTGATTCGCGAAGGAAATGAGCGGGTTCTGGCTGCGCGTCTGGCCGACGCGAAGTTCTTTTTTGACGAAGACCGGAAGGTCAAACTCGAGGACCGGGTGCCGAAGCTGGCCGGGGTCACATTTCAGCAGAAACTCGGCACGATGGAGAAGAAACAGCAACGGGTCAAGAGGCTGGCCGGCGTCATCGCGTCGACGCTGCGACCGCAGGACGACCAGCTCAAACAGGCTTGCGAGAGGGCCGCGGAGCTGTGCAAGGCGGATCTTCTTACAGGTGTCGTCGGTGAATTTCCGGAACTGCAGGGCATCATGGGGGGCGAGTATGCGAAGCATGACGGTGAATCCGAGGCGGTGAGTCAGGCCATCAGAGAGCAATATCTGCCGCGTTCGATCGAAGGCGAGTTGCCCAAGACCATCGCGGGTCGAGTATTGTCGTTGGCCGATCGGCTGGATTCGATTGCGGCCTTCTTCTATGTGGGGCTCGTGCCGACCGGATCGGAAGATCCCTTTGCCCTGCGCCGGAATGCCACGGCCGTTGTCAGAATTATTCTTGAGGGAGACCTGCGTATCGATCTGGGGAGTTATGTCGATACGGCGAGAGATCTCGTTATCGGCGATGGTTTCAAGGGGGGGCAAGATTCCGGGCAGGAGGGGCGACGCCGGATGACAGAGTTTCTTTTTGAACGGGTTCGGCATTATGCCAGGGTTGTCCATGCGTTACGAGACGATGTTATCGAAGCGGTGCTCAAGCAGGCACATGGCAAGACGCTCGACCTCGTGGATCTTATGCAGCGAATGAAAGCGCTTGAATCTGTCACGACAAAGCCGGAATTCGATCCCTTGATCGTCGGCTTTAAACGCGCGCACCGGCTTGTCGAGAAAGAGACATGGGATCGTCAGCCGGTCGATAGCGCGCGGTTCGAACATCCCACTGAGTCGGCGCTGTACCAGGCTACGGTGGATGAGCGGGACAAGCTTATGTCCGGGATGAAGCGGGGTGACTATAACCAGGCCCTGGACGCGCTGGTGCGTCTGAAGCCTACCATCGATGCGTTCTTTGCGGCAGTCATGGTCAATGCCGAGGATCAGGCCGTCCGGAGTAATCGGTTGTCGCTGCTCCAAGAAGTGGATGACTTCTTCAACTCATTCGCGGACTTTTCGCAGATTGTGGTACAAGGGGGATAGGCCTGGATGGGGGCTGATGATCTTCTGTGCTCGCGCAATGCGCGGACTGGGAAGGCCCTCGTTGGACGCGCGCAATAGGAGCCTCATCTAGCTCACCTATTGAGTGAGATCAACCGGTCGGGTGAGGGGATGGATCACGCATTGTCAGACGATCAGCGTCGGGCGAGTAAGGTCCGTCGATTCACGGTCGGCGTGTCTCTTGCCATCATGGTTCTCTGCAATGCGATCGTGCTGATCGGGTTATGGGCCAGTGGGGTTAACCTTGATGAGCTGGCAGCGACTCCCGATGTATTTAACTCTAAACAGGATATTTGTCTCCGGCTCGGCTGGAAATCCGTCGCAGGGGCAACGGACCCGGTTCGTCTTTGCTCGGAATGGATCAATCTGTCCGATCCCTCCGGCAAGACGCATCAGATTCAACGGGAGGTGAAGCTTCGGCAAGGGCCTGACGGGCAGTATTATGTGGATCGGGGCGTTCGCGCCGACTATCGGTTGCTCATATTGATGTTGTTTGTCGTGGCCGTCATTGCATTCGGGCTGGTGGCGAAATGGTATTTGGTCAGCCGGTATCGGCTGCGTCTCGAATCCGTCGCCGGCCATGGGGCATCACTCGTCCATTGAACTGAACTCAACGCGAAGGAGAGGCAGCGTGGCAAAGAAATATGTGTACTACTTCGGTGACGGCAAAGCCGAAGGGACCTCCAACATGAAAGAGCTCCTCGGCGGGAAGGGCACCGGCCTTGCCGAGATGACGAATCTCGGCATCTCTGTTCCGCCCGGCTTCACGATTTCCACCGAGGCCTGCGTTGAATATTACAAGAACGGGAAACAGTATCCTCCCGGCATGTGGGACACCGCGCTGAAATCGCTGAAGCGGGTCGAGCGGTCGATGGGTATGGGGTTCGGCGATCCTGAGCGGCCGCTGCTGGTCTCGGTCCGGTCCGGCGCCAGGGCGTCGATGCCGGGTATGATGGATACGGTGCTGAATGTCGGTTTGACCACCAAGACGGTCGAGGGGTTGGCTGCAAAAACACGCAATGAACGGTTTGCCCAGGACAGCTATCGGCGCTTTGTGTCCATGTACGGCAGCATCGTCATGGGCGTGCAGCGCGAACATTTCGAAGCGATCCTGAAGCAGAAGAAGGCGGATGTGGGCGTGGCGCACGAGACCCATCTCGATGCGAGGCACCTTCGGGAATTGGTCGCCAGCTTCAAGGCGCTCATCAAGGAAGAGACCAAGAAAGAGTTTCCCGACGAGCCGCTTGAGCAGCTTCGTTTGGCGGTCAACGCCGTCTTTTCGTCCTGGTTCGGTGCGCGGTCCGTCACCTATCGGCGTCTCTATGGGATTCCCGATTCCTGGGGCACGGCGATCAATGTGGTGGCGATGGTATTCGGCAACATGGGAGAAACGAGTGGTACCGGTGTCGCGTTCACGCGCGATCCGGCATCCGGTGATAAAAACTTTTTCGGCGAGTGCTTGATGAATGCTCAGGGCGAGGATGTCGTGGCAGGCATCAGGACTCCGCTTCCAGTGAATGCGCTCGCGAAGAATGTGCCTGAGGCGTACAAGGAACTGGAGCACACCTACAAGAAGCTCGAAAAACATTACCGGGATATGCTCGATTTGGAGTTTACGATCCAAGAGGGCAAGCTCTACATGCTCCAGACCAGGGTCGGCAAACGGACCGGCATTTCCGCTGTAAAAATTGCGGTCGATATGGTGAGAGAAGGCCTCATCTCGAAGCAGGAAGCGGTGCAGCGGATCGGGCCGGAGCAATTGGCGCAATATCTTTATCCGATTTTCGACACGAAAGAAGAGTCGAAATCCAATCCCCTGGGGAAGGGGCTCCCTGCCGGTCCTGGCGCAGCAGCCGGAAAAATCGCCCTGACTCCCGATAAGGCCGTGACGATGAAAGCGGCTGGGACCCGTGTAGTGTTGGTTCGCCAGGAAACGAGCCCGGACGATATTCACGGGATGAACGCGGCGGCAGGATTCTTGACGGCACGCGGCGGGATGACCTCTCACGCGGCGGTCGTCGCCCGGCAAATGGGCAAGGTCTGTGTGGCTGGCTGCGATGCGGTGGAGGTGCTGGACGCCCAGTCCGTTCGTATCGGCGCCAAGGTGTTCCGCGAGGGGGACTATCTCTCGATCAATGGTTCGACCGGCAATGTGTATGAGGGGGACTTGCCCGTTGTCGAATCTGAAATCATTCAAGTGATTCAGGGCAAGTTGGACCCGAAGCAGTCGGACAAGTACCAGCGGTTTGCGTTGATTCTGTCATGGGCCGACAGCGTCAGAACGCTTCGCGTCCGCGCCAATGCCGATGTGCCGGATCAGGCGAAA
>JANYAJ010000236.1 GCA_025361385.1 Nitrospira sp. | reverse complement strand
AAGAAATGGTCGAACTTTTTGGAACAGATGCGGCTAGATATTTAATAGCCCGATCTTTCCCCAATAACGGAGACGTTGATGTTGGTATCGCCAGATTCAAAGAAAGATACAATGCTGATTTGGCTAATAATTTGGGTAATTTAGTTTCTAGAATTTGTAAACTGGCGGAGGGTTTAGAAATTGAAACATCAAGCGACAATCTCGATCCAAAGTATGTTGATTTAATTAATAATTTAAAATTGGACGAGGCTATATCGCTCGTTTTTAATCAATGGATTGATAAATCAAATAACCGTTTAAACGAAGTGGCACCATGGAAATTGGAACCAACTGATCCAGTTAGAATTGAGGTGCTAAAGGAATGTGCCGTAAATTTACAGAAGGCAGCAACACATTTAAAACCAATAATGCCAAACATTTCAAAAAATATTCTGGAATTATTAGATAAAAATATAAAGCCATTAGTAAGTGGTCTGTTTCCGAGATTAAAATGATAGACACGCATGCGCATTTAAGAAATGATAAGGATATTAGAATTGCCGGATTAAAAGCGGTGATTTTATCAGCGGGAAACCTAGAAGATGCCAAAGAAAATTTGGAATTAGCGAAAATCAATCAAATATTATATCCGGCAGTGGGAATCGTCGCGACACGTAACTCGATTTCCTTGCTCTCCGACAGTTTAAATTTGATCTTACCGTCCTGGGGTTTGCGCCGCTCTGCAATGTCGAGGCTGGCCATAATCTTCAGACGCGACACGATCGCGCGGCGATAACTCTGAGGGATCTTCATGTATTCGAAACAATCGCCATCGACCCGAAAACGGACAAGGGTTTCACGTTTTTCGCCATAGGGCTCGACGTGAATATCTGAGGCGCCTTGGCGATAGGCATCGGCAATGATTTGATTGGCGAGTCGCACGATGGCATTGTCGTTTTCGTCGAGCCCGCCCCCGGCATCCTCCTTCGCCTCTTCTTGGGATTCATTGACGAGTTCGCCGAGAATATCGGAAACGTTTTCATCCAACTTTCTGGTGCTGCCGGTATCTCCCTGTCCCTGTCCTGTGGCGGAGCTGAGGAATTGCGCAATATCACGGCGGAGGCTAATGGCAAAACGAATGTTGAGGCCTGGAAACGTTCGCTTGATGTCCGCAACTCGGTCGAGATCGCCCGGATCGTCCGTCAAAATCTCGATGGCGGTCCTGTCCCGCTTGAGGGGCATCCAGTGGTTTTTTCTGAGGTAGTCGACGTTGAGATTCTTCAGGAGCTCGATGTCGACAAGTGTTCGGTCGCTATACTCGATGTAGGGGCATTTGTGAAACTGCGCGAGCGATTTGCCGATCTCAATCTTCGGCACCTTGTATTTTTCGATCAAGATGCTCTCGAAGTCTGAAACGCCTTTCCTGGATTCGGCGATGGCATTGTCCAATTCGTTTTGGGTGATGCGGTTATTTGTTACCAGAAGATCGAACTTGGTCGGGTTCTTTTTTGAGACCTTGCGAAGATTGAGGAAGGCGATGCCGAGGGCCTTTGCTATTTCCGCAACAGATTCTTCATCTTTTCTGGTAAAGCGGGCGCCGCTTTTCTTATTGAGAAGTTGGAGCACGCCCATTAAATACTTGTTCTCTGCCACGATCGGATAGGTCAAGACCTGCTTGGTTTTGAACCCGGTTCGCTTGTCATAGGAGGTGTCGTGCAGGAGTGAAGGGTGAACGCCCTGCAGCTCCGCGAAATTGTAGGCATCGGCGATATTTACAGGACGGAGATACTTCGCGCAGAACCCGGGCAGGCTTTGTTCAGTGATGGGGATGCGGATTTCCTCGACGCTATCGATGTGAGGGACTTTCGAGAAAATTTCTTTCTTATCCGAATCAAACGCATAGATTGTGAGATCTTCAGCGTCGAAGAGACTGAGAATGTCTTTATGCAAGTCGAGGAGAATATGGTCGAGATCGCTGGCGGCATTAATTTGGTCAGCGATGCGTTTGATGTTCTCGGCAAAGGCGACTTTTTGCTGAAGCTCCTGGAGGTTTTGCGGGATGGGATTGGCTTGCATTAGGCAAATTCCTGCATGTCACACAAGGTGGTCATCGCCGGATTGAAGTGCATATGCGGGCCTGGTGTTCGCGAGCACAATTGCTCTGAGGTGGAGGTCGAATTTCAGTCTAACTGATCGCGAGTGGAAGGCAAGAAAAAGGCAGTTTCAGTCTGGCGAGGTTTTGAACTTCACAAGATGAGCGACGCTAGGGGGGACGGTGGGGTCCTAGCTTGTTTGTGTGCGAGTCAGATGCGCGGCAACTTGAGCGGGAGGCATCTTGAGTTTGACTCCGTCCTTCCGAGTCTTGACCTCCACGACTCCTTCGGCGAGGCCCTTGTCGCCAATGACGACTTGGAACGGGGCTCCCATGAGGTCTGCATCGTTGAACTTCACACCTGCTCGTTCGTCCCGGTCATCCCAAAGTACTTCGAGTCCCGCCGCCTGCAGTTCGTTGTAGAGCTGCGCGGTGACGTGAGCCGTTTGGTCCGATTTGGTGAGCGGGAGGAGGTGGACATGGAATGGTGCAATAGGGAAGGGCCAAATAATGCCTTTGTCGTCATGGTTCTGTTCGATCGCCGATGCGGCAGTCCGTCCCACTCCGATGCCATAACATCCCATCACCGCGAGGCATTCCTTGCCTTGCGCATCCAGGAAGGAGGCCTTCATGAGTTCACTGTATTTGGTGCCGAGCATAAAGACATGCCCGACTTCAATGCCCCGCGTCGCTTTCAACGTTCCGTCTTTTCTCGGTGACGGGTCTCCTGCACAGGCACTGCGGAGGTCGGCAAACTGCTCGACGTGAAAGTCACGCTCCAAATTTGCATCGACATAGTGCGTATCAAGTTGATTGCCGCCGACGACCACGTTGCGCAAGGCTTTGACCGCATGATCGGCGATAATCCGAACATCTTTCAACCCAACTGGTCCGGCAAATCCGACCGGCGCGCCCGTGACTTGCTCGACAACGGCGGGAGTCGCGAGCTCAAGATCCGTCACTCGAAGGAGCCGTTGAAGCTTAATCTCATTGGCCTCATGGTCGCCTCGGATCAACAGGGCCACGGTCTCTTTCCCCGTCGAGTAGAGAAGCGTTTTGACGAGGTGAGCCGGGGAGACGTTCAAGAATTTCGTGACTTCTTCGACCGTCCGGCAACGGGGCGTCTGGACGGCACGCAGTGGACGGGGTGCGTCGGTGTCCATATCCGTAGGAGGAAGCACTTCAGCCTGCTCGACGTTGGCGGCGTAGGTGCCGGTGTCGCTATAGACGATGGTGTTCTCTCCAGTATCGGCGAGCACCATGAACTCGTGAGATGAGCTCCCGCCAATCAGTCCGGTGTCGGCTTCTACCGCACGAAAGGTGAGGCCGCAGCGTGTGAAGATGCGCTGATAGGCGTCGTACATTTTCTGATAGCTAAGCCTGGCGCTCGCTTCGTCCTGGTCGAAGCTGTAGGCGTCCTTCATGATGAACTCGCGTCCCCGCATGAGTCCGAAGCGGGGGCGGATTTCGTCGCGAAACTTTGTTTGGATCTGATAGAAATTTAGCGGCATCTGCCGATAGGAGCGGACTTCGCGTCTGAACAAATCGGTGATGACTTCCTCATGGGTCGGTCCCAAACAGAACTCGCGCTCATGGCGATCTTTAAAGCGGATTAACTCCTTGCCGTAGAAGTTCCATCGGCCTGTTTCCTGCCACAGCTCTGCAGGAGAGGCAATGGGCATGAGAAGTTCTTGTGCCCCCGCCCGGTTCATTTCCTCGCGAATGATCTGTTCGACCTTTCGGATGACCCTGAGGCCGAGCGGAAGATAGGTGTAGATGCCGGCTGCCACTTTGCGAATCAGCCCCGCTCTGAGCATGAGCTTATGGCTGACGGTTTCCGCTTCGACCGGTTCTTCGCGCAATGTCGGGATTAAGACTTGAGAGGTACGCATAATTCTGTAAGAAGGGTCAATAAATAAGAGATCACGCCTGCAGGTCGTTGAGCTCGAAGTGCCAGTGATCGAAGAGTTGTTTCACCGAGATGAAGACGTTCAACGTTGAGAGTTTCTGCCTTAGATCTTATCGTAAAAAGATCCGCTCAAGGTCATTCCAGAACGCAAAAATCATGACGCCCACTAATAACACGAGGCCAGCCTGTTGTGCTACTTCTCTTTGGCGCTCACCGAGGGGCTTCCTGAGGATGGCCTCAATCAGGAAAAATAACAGATGGCCGCCGTCGAGAATGGGAATAGGGAGCAAGTTGAGGACGCCCAGATTGATGCTGAGAATGGCGATAAGAAAGACCACACTCGAGGCCCCTTGCGCAGCGGCTTCTCCGGAAATATTCGCGATCGTCAGCGGTCCGCCGATATTTTTACTGGAGATGTCCCCCACGATCATCTTGTAGAGACCGATGGCCGTCAGCTCGGTCCAGCCCCACGTGGCTCCCAAGCCGTCATAGAGTGACAACAGCGGAGTGCTTGAGCGCATGATCGAACGGCCGGGTCCTGAAATGCCGATTTTGCCAACCTCGACTGATTGGCCATTGACCATGGTCTTCTCGGCAGAGGGCGTCACGGTCAGTGGAATCCGCTGTCCTTCCCGCAGGACCTCGATCTTGAGTGGGTGGCTGGGATTTTCTTTTACCATGCCGGTCATCTGTGACCAGGTATGGATTGTTTGGCCCTCGATGTTGGCGACATGGTCCCCTGCCTGCAGTCCGGCTTTGGCTGCTGGAGAACCTTGCATGACGGAAGTCACGAGGGGCGGTGTTTCTTCGACGCCCAAGTAATAGGCAGGCTCTTGTGTCGAGACCTGTGGTCCTGGGGCAGTGGTGGGCGTCACCGTCAGTGTTTTGATCTGGCCGTCTCGTTTGATCTCAAGCGTCAGCGCCTGGCCCTTGCTTTTTGCCACAGCGTCGAACAGTTCCGTCCTGGTCGAGATCTCCTGTCCGTTGACTCGGCTGATATGATCGCCGATCTGGATGCCGGCCGTGTCAGCTGGAGAGCCGGGGACCATCGCTTCGACATCGGGATTCAAGTCTTGGAACGTGGGGACGAATAGTGGCGCTCCGGTTGCGAGCCATCCCGCAAAAATAAAATAGGCCAGAATAAAGTTAAATCCAGGCCCTGCGGCGACGATCAGGACTTTCCCCCATAGGCCTTGGTGCGCAAAGGACCGGGTCCGATCCTCTGGCGTGGTGGCCTCGGTTTCATCTTCGCCGAACAACTTGACGTAGCCACCAAGTGGAATGGCGGAGAGGAGATATTCGGTTTCGCCCATTTGGCGGCCGAAAATCTTCGGTCCGAATCCCAGAGAAAACTTGAGGACCTTGACGCCGACCCAGCGAGCGGCCAGGAAATGCCCGAGTTCATGGAACGCCACGAGCACGCCGAGGACGACCAGGAACCACCAGGCCTTCTGCAAGAGCAACCAGAGGGTATCGGGGGACCAGGTGAATGCCATGAACACGGTGTATGCTCCTTCGTGTAAAACTAGCGTGCCAATGCGACGACCCACGACTCTGCCTTCTCTCGGGCCCAGCGATCCGCCTCCAGCGCCTCTTCCAGTGTATCTACCTCTTTGGGGCTGTGGGCGTTCATCGTGCTGCGAATAATATCCACAATATCGGTAAACCGGACGCCTCCATTTAGGAACGCCTCAACTGCCACTTCGTTGGCGGCATTCATCGTGGCCGGCATCGTTCCACCGATCCGTAGAGATTCAAATCCAAGGTCCAAACAGGGAAAGCGGTCGTGATCCGGTTTGCAGAACGTCAACTTTCCAATCTCCGTCAGATCCAACGAGGGGAGGTCCAGCGGCAGGCGCCCTGGGTACCGCATCGCATAGGATATAGGCGTTCGCATATCCGGTAATCCCAACTGCGCAATCATCGAACGATCTTCATACTCTACCAGAGAATGGATAATGCTTTCCCGATGGATCATCACTTCGATCTGGGATTCCGGGATGTCGAAGAGCCAGCGGGCTTCCACGACTTCAAGTCCCTTATTCATGAGGGTGGCAGAATCGATGGTGATTTTGGCGCCCATTTTCCAATTGGGATGCTGGAGCGCCCGTTCGGGGGTCACATCGCGCAGTTCGTCCTTCGTCAGAGTCCAGAGGGCTCCGCCAGACGCCGTTAAGATGAGGCGGCGGACATCTTCTTTGCGATGGCCTTCTAACGACTGAAAGATGGCGCTATGTTCGCTGTCGACCGGGAAAATGCGGACGCCATGCCGCCGCGCCTCGTCCTGCATCAGTTTTCCCGCCATGACCATCGGCTCTTTATTGGCCAAGGCAATTTGCTTTCCGCTCCGGATCGCAG
>JANYAJ010000232.1 GCA_025361385.1 Nitrospira sp. | reverse complement strand
TGCTCGACCTGGGTTGTGGCCCTGGCGATATTCCCATTCGTTTGGCTCGCGCAGTACCCGGCTGTCGGATTACTGCGGTCGACGCGTCCGCCCCGATGATACGGGTGGCCGAGGACAGGGTGCGGCACGCGGGCCTGTCGGATCGTATCACCCTCCGCTGTGAGCGCTTTCAGGATCTTGCCGGGGCCAATATGGCCGATGCCGCCATGTCCAATAGCTTGTTACACCATGTGCCGAACCCGCTGCAGTTCTGGCACAAATTACGTGTGGCCGTGAAGCGTGGTTCGCCTGTGCTCGTGATGGACCTCTTGCGACCAGAATCGCCGGAAGAGGCGCAGGCGATCGTCGATCGGTATGCCTCCGGGGCTCCGGATATTCTCAGGAGAGATTTCTACAACTCGTTGCTGGCAGCTTTCACAGAGGATGAAATCAGCGCACAGTTGGCGCAACTGAATTTGACGCGGTTGATCATCGATGTGCCGGATGATCGGCATTGGGTCGTGGGAGGGCTTATCCATTAATCCTCAGGATGGTGAAAACAGTCCCCAACTTCGTTCTCGCCTCGGCCACATCCTCAACGTACCCCTGAAGGTACGCCTGCGGTGTGGCCGTCGGCTGCGGCCTTGCTGGATGACCGTTTTGACCATCCTTCTCTTTTTCACGCTTGATATTAATGCACAGGCTCAACTTGATCGTCTGAGAAGATCGAAGTCCCTGGAGCTGCAGCCTCCTGCCGAAACTTTGATGGTCGAGATTCCCGAAGGGCCGTTTACGATGGGCTTCGACGGGATGCAGGCGCTGGAAGATGAACGTCCCCAGCATCACGTGTGGTTATCCAGGTTCTCCATCGACGTTCACGAAGTGACGACGGCGCAGTACGCAGTCTTTCTCGCTGAGACGAATCGGCCTGTGCCGGCACAATGGAATACGGTCGATCTGTCGCAGCATGGCGATCGGCCGGTGATCGGCGTGAACTGGTCCGATGCGGATGCCTATTGTCGGTGGAAGGGGAAGCGGCTTCCCACCGAAGCGGAGTGGGAAAAGTCGGCCCGAGGAACGGATGGACGATTGTATCCCTGGGGCAATCAGCTTCCGAACAAGGACCTGGCGAATTACGCATTGGGTGCGCGGTTCAGCTATAGCCAGGTCTTGATGCCTGTACAGTCCTATGAGCAGGGCAAGAGTCCGTCCGGGCTCTACCAACTGGCCGGGAACGTCGGGGAATGGGTAGAGGATTGGTACGGTGTAAATTACTACGAGAACGCGCCTGAACAAAACCCGCAAGGACCTGAATCCGGTCAATTTAAAGTGCTCCGCGGTGGATCCTGGTCCGACGCGCCGAAATATCTTCTCACCTATGGGCGTTTTAAGCTTCCACCTGAGACGCGCAATAGTTACACCGGTTTCCGCTGCGCCCACTCCTAGCAGGATGCTCAAATAGACGCCCAACGTCGTTCTCAGTCGTCCGTCTCCTTGCGGCGTACCCCAAGGGTACGCCTCAGTCGCCGGACTCCTTGCGGCCTAGTTGGATCGTCTATTTAAGCATCCTGCAAAGAGTACGCTCCTTCGCATCTCCACTGAAAATAGGCTGCTCAAAACGGTCATCCGACGAGACCATAGTAGCTTGCCGAAGATTCTACGAGCTGGAATATTGCGACCGCTCAAAATCGCTGTCCAGCAAGGCCGCAGGCGAACCAAAACCGGAAGCGTACCCTCAGGGGTACGTTGAGGATTTTGGGGAGCCGAGAACGCAGTTGGCAGCGATTTTGAGCGGTCGCTAATAGAGGCTATTGCTGATTTCTGCCGAGAGCGCACTTTCGTTCCCGGCATTGTCGTAGGCGGACAAGGCGAAGAAGTAGGTTTGGGGCTTTGGAAGATTGGAGACGGTGTAGCTTGTGACGCGTCCTGTCATGAAAGGCGATCCAGGGAGATCGTACCTGCCGGACGTTGTGCCGACGTAGATTTTATAGCCTGCCAGGTCCGGTTCACCATTTGCCGCCCATGAGAGTGTGACGCTTCCAGTCGATGAGCCGGGAGGAAGTGTCGCTGGAGGTGTCGGAGGGGGCGAGGATGACGAAGGCGCGACGACCACAGGTATGGGGGCTTGGAGCAAGCTCGCAATTGCGGAGGTTTTGAGCAGGTTCACTGCCGATCTCGAACCACCGGGTGAAGGAGCGGAACCGCCTCCAGTTGAGGCCACAGAGCTGGCGGTTGCCGCGTTGGCTAAAGGAGATGGCGTGGAAGATCTCGGGGCTGCCGTCGCGGGAGCAGTCGAGGTGGTTCCTGCGAACGGGCTTGCGGCCGATTGTGTTGCTGGTACCGTTGCCGGAGGCGCAGTCGTCTTGCTGGAATCGGCTGTTGTTCGCGTCACTTGCCCGGCTGCGGCGATCGATGTTTCCCGGGCTGCAAGAGCGGCCGATAGATTGGCTGGGCGTGTGGCGAGTTTTCGATGATGCTTCACTGGCGTGTTTGTTGGCGACGCTGAGGTTTTTGGCAGTTCGGCCTGGGTCGTGAGACGAGGCGGTTGACCGTTGAGAGGTCTGACCCTGGGCTCTTGGTTTGGAGCGAGCAGAGCAGGGCGCTCTGCCTGTGGCCGGTGAATCAGTCTATGAGGGCCTTCCCTCCCTTGCTCAGCAGCGATGACCGTCGAGGCGGTGAGGCCCGCGAACAGGGTGATGGTGAGAAAGACACATTTGACGGGATGCGATGTGAGGACCGGTGTCACGGTACCTTCCCTTATTAGTCAGAACGGTGTTGGAACAGATGGTGGTAGCTACGCAAAGCGTATGCCCCGTACATACAGGGGCATACATCCGCATTTTTCGTGAAAATCGTTCGATTGGCGAGGAAATTGTCATTTTGCGATGGCGGTGTACCCGCATGTCTGTGGAGAGAAGAGGGAAAGGCCGGAAGAAACTTCCTAGAGACGGCAAGAAAAGGCCTAGCGTTGGAGGTCTGAATGCTGTGAGGGCTGTGACTGACCGCTAGAAGGAGAAGAGGAGCGAGAGAAGGAGCAATCCCGTCAATGACCAGAGTGCAGCAAAGTAGAGGGTCGCGGTCCGATCGCCCAGCCAGGCGGTCTTCCACCCTTCCGGATAGAGAGCATGGTTCTCGACAAAGAGGCCGTCTTCGTAAAACCCCAGTGCTTGTTCGAGCTGAATCAGCACTTGTTTGGCCAGCCGATGCCGGGACTGTTGCTGGAGGATCAAGGCACAGAACAGCCCGCACCAGATGAGGCTGGCAACGCCGATGACCAGCGTATCGAAGCCCGTGAGCCGATCCTTCTGTGGGCTCAAGAGGAGTGCAAACAGCATGGCAATCAGGCCTAGTGAACCGAAGGCCGTGAGCCGCATCATCTGTTCGCGCCGCCGGTAGACCTCCTCTTTGTAGAGGGGGTAGAGAACCGTCAAGATCTGTTGGGTGCCTTCGGTAATCATGTATGACCTAACAGGATGCTGAAATGGTAGCACTCGTCGTTCGTGAAAGGTGAAACGTCCGAATAAATCCGGAAACGAACGACGCTTCACGCTTCACGCTTCACTGGGAGATGCCTGACGAGCCACTCGCTGATGGATGTGGTCATCTGGCGAAAATCTTCGCCTCGCGTGAACTGGTGATCGGCGCCCGGCAGGAGATCCAGCCGCTTCGGACCTCCCAGCGCTTCGTTCAAGCGCTGGCTTTGATGGAGGGGGACACATTCATCATGGTCGCCCTGCACAATCAGCGTCGGTACCGTGATTCCTTCAGCCGGCCCATAGGCAATCTGTCCGAGGCAGTCTTCGTAAAAGCCATACCGCAAACGGACCCGGTCCGGCCCTCCCATGATGTTCGGAATCGTGTCCGTGGCTTGCCATCGAGCCAATTCTTCCGGCCCGAATGTTAAACGAAGCTCTTCCGCAAAGTCTACCACTGGACATTTCAGGGCTAAGCAGGTGATGTCCTGCCGTCGGGCTGTCGTCAGAATGGCCACGAGCCCTCCAAAGCTTGAGCCGACGAGTCCGATTCGGTCGTATCCCTTGGCGGCCACCAGATCCAGGGCGGCTTCAGTTTGTGCGATTGCCAGCGTGGTCGTGATCTCTTCGAACGGTCCGTCGCTGTCTCCTTGACCGAAAAAATCGAATCGGAA
>JANYAJ010000210.1 GCA_025361385.1 Nitrospira sp. | reverse complement strand
ATCCAGGCCGGCACGACGGAGCCCCGGGACCCCAACACGTTGCCGAACCGGACGCAGGCGAACTTGGTCCCGCTGACACCGGCATAGTGGTGCGCGCTCGTGAACAGTTTTTCCGCCAGTAATTTGGTCGCGCCCATCACGTTCATCGGATTCACGGCCTTGTCCGTGCTGATCGCAATGACCTGTTTCACTTTGTTCGTAATAGCGGCGTTGATGACGTTCTGCGCACCGATGACGTTCGACTCGATGGCTTCGAAGGCGTTGAACTCACAGAGGGGCACATGTTTCATCGCGGCGACGTGAAAGATAACGTCGGCTTCGACCGAGGCGCGGTTTAATCGTTCGGGATCCCGCACATCTCCGATAAAACAGACGAGGTTCGGCAAACGCCCCAGTTCCTGAATCAACTGATATTGCATGTGCTCGCTGCGGGACAGCACCCGGACCATCTTGGGATCGTAGGTGAGAAGTTGTCGAACGATCTCGGACCCGATGGAACCGGTCCCGCCGGTCACGAGAACGGTCTTGCCTTCGATGAACTGCCTCATGCTGCGACCTCATGATGAACGGTGAGCGTCTGGGCACGCAGGATCGCGCGCAATCCCTCATCCAATGTAGTTGTGGCACGCCAGGACAGGATGGATGCGGCCCGATCGATCGCCACGGTATTGCGCCGCTCACCCCCGGTATGTTCCGGACAATATTGCCCGATCGCGGGAAGCTCCAGCACTTCTTCAATATGGCGCAAGAGCGTGATCACGCTGGTGGGAACGCCTGATCCTATGTTGACACGATCCACCCAGTCAGGCGTCGCCAACGCCTTCGTAAACGCCGCAGCCACGTCCTTGACATAAACAAAGTCTCTGGTTTGCGCCCCATCGGCATCGATGGAGATGCGTTGCCGGCTGCGGATACAGTTCAATAGATAGGGAATCAATCCCTTGGTCTGAGCCGGGCCATACACGTTCGACAGTCTGAAACACATCACCTCTGCCGTCGGACTGAGCAGCGAGCAGATGATATCTTCCGCCGCGCATTTCATGGTGGCGTACGGTGAGAAGGGGTGACAGGGACTCTCTTCCTTGGCATTGAGCACATCGCCATAGACGAGCGCGGAGGAGGCATGGATCACACGCGGCACGCGCTGCCGAAGACAGGCCTGTGCCAAATTGAGGGTCCCTCTCACGTTGACGTCCAGGTACCGATCCACCGGACCTTCGACTTGCCCGGTCAGATTGATCATTACCTCACAGCCCTGCAAGAGACGATCGAGCGCTGCAGGGTCGAAGATGTCCCCTTGTATCGGCTCGACATGCTCAAGGCCCTTCAGCCAAGAGGGCTCGGTGCGATGCACGAGCACTCTGGCCGGCTGCGCGGCCAGCGCATCAAGCACATGCCTGCCGATAAATCCGGTCCCGCCGATCACCGCGATAGTCTGGTTCGCCATCGTAAAACCTTTTCTGAATGAGGTTATCCAGCGACACGGTCTTCAAAATACGAACGATGCGTTCTGCAGAATGGCCATCGCCATAGGGATTCACCCGTTCTGCGACTTTCGCCTTGAAGGTTTCGTCGTAGAGGGCCACATCCAGCGCCTGTTTAATGGCCTCGCGGTCATTGCCCGCATCCAGGACGTTACAGGGCCGTTCACGTCCCTGCTGCCTGCTGCCGATGTTCACGGTCGGCACACCCAGGCTCGCGGTTTCGTGGATCCCACTGCTGGAGTTTCCGACGAGCGCCGCGGCATACCGCACAAGATTTACGAACCCCTCAGGAGGCAGACTGCGCACGACGGCGATGCGGCTCTGCTTGATGTGCTGGATGATCTGTTGTGCGCCGGCATCGTTATTCGGATAGATGAGCACACCTTGGATCCGCATCTCTTGCACGGCAGCCAGGGTCTCCTGGATTTGCGCTCCCGCCTGCATGACTTCCGTCGTGACCGGATGCTGCAGGATGACAACATAAGGCTGTTCAGGATCGAGCCCATGTGCCGCCAACACCTCGGACTTGGAGATGACGGGCGTGTGCAGCACCACATCCAATGAAGGACAGCCGACGACGAAGACAGATTTCGGATGTTCGCCCATACGAATTAAGCGCTGAGCCGCATCTTCTGTGGCGGGAAAGTGCAGATGGGCGAATTTCGACATCGCATGGCGGAGCGACTCGTCGATGCTGCCCGTCACTTCTCCGCCTTGAATATGGGCCACCGGAATGTTCATGTGGGCGCCGGCCACGGTTGCGGCAAAATTGGCTCCGATATCGAATCCCGACAGAATGATGTCCGGGCGGAGACGCTCGAACAGATCGACCAATCCGGGGAGCACCCGGCCGATAGCCCTGGTCATCTCTGCTCCGGTGTCCGGCGCCTGGTCGAGAAACATCGGGATCGTCGCTTCAATGGTAAAGCCGTCCCGCTTGATCACGTCGATATCGCGGCCATGCTCCGCCATCAGGGAAATGCCGGTCACGATCAGCTTGTAGTCGAGATCGGGGTCCTCCCGGATCAATTCAAGAATCGGCTTGAACCGGCTATAGTCCGCTCGTCGTTCCGTAACAATGGCAATGGTCCGCATTTCACATCTTCTCCCTTCAGCTTTCCGCGTTCCAACTCTCACACCTGACGGCTGCTGAAAAAGTCCGCCAGCTTCGTTCTCGGCTCATCGAAATCCTCAACGGGGACCCGGCCGCCTCACCACTCGGCGGCGCGCACAAACGTGGTGCTCCTTATTCGTCGCACCGTGCGCCCCCGAGGGTACGCCTCGGTTTCGACTCGCCTGCGGCCTTGCTGACGGCCTTTTTGAGCAGCCTGAGATTGTTCTGACCCCAGCACCGATTTCAGCATATTTTCCGTATCAATCGAGTTTTCCCACAGCCTGCTTGGTGGCAAGGACTTTCAATCTTCACAACCTCTCGTTAAGGGAGTGGCCAAGGCTGCCCTTTACTGCGCGCGTCGAACGAGCACCTTCCTAGCGTGCGCGTTCCGCGAGCAAGAAGGGCACCTGGCCGCTCCCTCCTCCCCCCCATCACGCGACTTCACTCCACTTGATCTGGTGATCCGGCTGCATCGACACCTTGGCGACCCGTCCGAGCAGTTTTTTGTATTCCCGGGCGGGAATCTCGCCGTCAGCCGGACGTTTTACCCAGAGATTGTCATCGGTAAACCGATCTCCCGCTGCGACTGGTTTGATGACGACAGAGGCACGAGCAAATCCCAACACCGGCCGCTCCTTGCCCAAGATAGCTTTCTCTGAGCCGAGAGCCTGATAGATGGCGTCCGCACCCTTCACGAGTTCTTTCAGTTCGTGCGGTTCGAGGGAGAGGCCCTGATCCGGTCCCGGCAACTGACGGCTGGTCGTGAAATGTTTCTCCAATACGCAGGCGCCTTTCGCCACCGCGCCGAGCGCGGTATAGATACCGACTGAGTGATCGGAGAGGCCCACCGGCACGCCGAACCGTTCTCGCAACACCTGGATGGCCCCCAACTTCACATCCGCATAGGCCGTCGGATAAGTGGAGGTACATTGCAGCAGGATCAACGGCACGTCGTAGCGTTCGATGAGATTCACCGTCTCTGCAATCTCATCCAGCTCGGTCATGCCGGTCGAGACGATCATCGGCAGCCCCTTCTTCGCGACATGTTCGATGAGCGGAAGATTCGTGATCTCGCCTGAGCCGATTTTGTAGGCCGGAATCCCCAACTCTTGCAGTTGATCTGCCGCCTCCCGTGAAAATGGAGTCGACAGGAACAGGATCCCCACCTCGTCGCACAGCCGCTTCACCGCCCGCTCTTCTCCAGCAGTCAATTCGCACCGCTGGATGATGTCCCAGAGCGGTTCCTTACTGATGGCGCCCGGCGTCATCTGCGTGTGAATCATCTCCTTGCCGGTGAGATGCGTTTGGAACTTGATGCAGTGAGCGCCGGCCTCTTTCGCCGCATGCACCATCTGTTTGGCCAGGTTCACGTCCCCGTTATGATTGATGCCGACTTCGGCAATGACGAAAGGCGGGTGACCGTCGCCGATATCACGGCCACCGATTCTGATGCTCTGCAATTTCGGCCCACATGCGGTTGCCATAGCTGCCTCCTATGCTGCCCTGACCAGTTTCCGTTCCAGTTGCACGAGCTGCACCAGTGGCGGAGCTGTCTCGATGTTCGCCTTGGCTGCCAGCACTTCCTTGGCAAACTTCGGTTCACCATGGATAGAGCGCCAGTAGGTCTCGTATTCTTTGATTCGCTTCACGTCGTGCTGGAGCATTAATTCGCGAAGCCCGAGTAATTCGACTGCGTTGAAGTTGTGACAGATCACCGCCGTAATCTTCGTGGCATCCCCGACATCGAGGATGAAGGCCTCCAAATTGCCGCCGTACTGTTCCAAAATCCGGTCCTTGTAGGTGTAGTACCACTCGGACCCTGGATAGGGCGTGGCAAAGAACGGCTTGACCATGATGCCGATCCGGTCCCAGAAGGCCATGTTGTCGTAGAGGCTGTCGAAGAACTC
>JANYAJ010000207.1 GCA_025361385.1 Nitrospira sp. | reverse complement strand
AGTGCCGCGACTTCCCCAAGATTCACGTTCGGGTGATAGCGAATGCCGCCCTTGGTGGGGCCACGAGAGGAATCATGCTGCACACGATAGCCGGTATAGACCTCGACCCGTCCGTCATCCATTCGAATGGGCACGCTGACGATCAGAGACCGCTGTGGAAGTTTCAGCCGCTCGCGTAAGCTGGGATCGAGTTCCATGGCCTCGGCTGCTTGGTCAAATTGCGCCACCGCCAGTCGGAAGGTCGGTGTGTCGAGTTCGTGCATAGGCGGTTCCTCTCGTCAGCTGTGCGTGAGCGTCGTCGCGGCGAGGGTATTGTGATGGTGCGCCTGTCCCATGATCTCGGGCGGGAGGTTCATCCATCGTACGTTGAACGTTCGCGCGAATTCCTGCGCCACTTGTTGCGAGACGGTTGAAATAGACAAGGGAGACTGTCGGATCTCGGCCATGGACGTGATAGGGCACGCGGTTAGGCCACAGGGCACGATATGGGAAAAGGGGGAGAGGTCCAGATCGACGTTGAGCGCGAATCCGTGAAGAGTTACGCCGTGATCGATCCGGACCCCGATTGCCGCAATCTTTGCATCCGTATCACGCCAGCGAACCCAGACGCCAGGTGTCTTCTCGACACGATAACCTTCAATCTCCCATCGTGCGAGCGTATGGATCAAGACCTCTTCCAACTTCCGCACATACTGTTTCGGCCCTGAGCAATAACGCGATAGCTTGAGGATCGGATAGCCCACGATCTGTCCCGGTCCATGATAGGTAATGGAGCCGCCACGATCGACGGATTGGAAGTTGGCACCTGTTTGGCGGAGGATCTCTTCTCCGCAGGCCCAATGTGTGGGTTTGGTGCTTCGGCCCAGGGTATAGATGGGCTGATGCTCAAGGAGTAACAACGTATCCACTTGTTTCTCCGCAATCCGTTCTTCCCGTAATTGTTGCTGCAGTATCCAGGCTTCGTCATAGGGGACCGGCTTGGGAAACAGGACGAGTCTGCCTTCTTGCGGATGGGGCCTGCTCTCGTGCTCTGCAAAGTCGTGACTGTGCCGGGATCCGTCGGCGTGATTCATGGGAGAGCCTTCTGCAGCGCAGGCTTCTGAATCGAGATGGTGGCCTGGACGTTTTTTCTCTGTACGGTCAGTTGCAGGCTGGGGAGCTCTCCTGAACGTCGGATGGAGTGCCAGAAGTCTCCGAGATTATAGATCTGATGTTGATCGACGGCAGTAATGATATCTCCGTTTTGGAGGCCCCCTGTGACGGCAGCTCCTCCCGGCTCGACATTCAGCGCCAAGACCCCGCGGTCACCGTCCAGTCCAAAACTCGCCATGATGCTTGCGGTGATGGTCACAGGCGTAAATCCGATGTCCGGACGAAGGACCGACCCACGGACGATCATCGATTGAATGTGGGGGTAGATGGCCTCCATCGAAATCGCATAACTAATTGCCTGAGCGGATGGCGCGATGGCCACATTAATGCCAATCACATGACCGGTCAAATCCACGAGCGGACCTCCGCTATTGCCAGGGTTGATGGCCGCATCGGTTTGGATCAGATCATAGAGTGTTTCGCCATCCGGAGTGAGCACTGAACGATCGACAGCGCTGACGACACCGACAGTGACGGTTGAGCCTCCCTTGAGCGCGAGGGGATTGCCGATGGCAACGACCGATTCGCCAATCTCAAGTATCGGCACAGGACTGAGCGTCGCGGGTACCAAGTCCGTTGCCGTGATCTTGACGAGGGCCAGGTCCAGCAGGAAATCCCGCGCAACGACACGGCCTGGGGTGAGCCGACCAGTTGAGAGTCCGACGACCAGGCTCTTGATGCCCGCAACCAAATGATTGTTCGTCAGGATATAGCCGCTCTCGTCGATAATCACGCCGGACCCAGATCCCGATTGGGCCTGCGTGGGAGTGGCCGGCATGCCGCGAGTGAGAATGGTGACAACCGAGGGACGTACTTTTGCCACGACGGCAGGGACTGACAGAGATTTTTCGTGGATGGGGACCGATCCAATCATGGTCTCAGCCTTGGCAATCCGTCCGTCTGGGACCATGGCGATGACAAGGAGAAGAAGGAGCGAAATTGTGAAGAAGTGAACGGGGTTTGATTTCGTCTCTACTGTGCGGACTGTGGTCATGGGGCCTCACATACTGAGTCGGCCTCATTGTGGCATAAGTGCCCTCAGGGTGAAAGCTGCGTCATAGAAAAGGGGCGAGGATGACCCCCGCCCCTTTCTGCTTCATGAGTTTGCGGTTTACTGGATGGCTGCAAACATTTCCTTAATCTGGGGAGTTTTCAGTTTCTTGAGCGCTTTTGCTTCGATCTGGCGAATCCGCTCCCTCGTGACCGATAGGCTTTGCCCGACTTGCTCCAATGTGCAGGACTGATCGTGGCCGATCCCGAAGCGCAGGCGGATGACGGTTTGCTCTCGGGGCGTGAGCGTGTCGAGAATACGTTCAAGCTGCTGAGCCATCTCCGTCTGGTGCACATTGGCATCTGGCGGGACGGCTTGCAGGTCGGGAAGTAGTTCCCCGAATTCCGTGTTCCCGTCACCTACCAGTTTCTCCAAGGCGACCGGCTCTTGAAAGGCCTGCACGGTTTCGTGGAGTCGTTCCGGTCTCATCCGCAGCACGTCCGCCACTTCTTCGATTCGGGCCGGCCGGCCCAGCTGCTGCCCGAGCCGTCTGGTGACGCGGAGGATTCGGTGGGAGGCTTCAGTTTGGTGCACCGGAATGCGAATGGTCCGCGATTGATCTGCGAGCGCACGGGTGATGCCTTGGCG
>JANYAJ010000193.1 GCA_025361385.1 Nitrospira sp. | reverse complement strand
AAGCAGCAGCAAAGAAGCCCGTCAAGAAGGCGGCAAAGAAGAAGAAGTAGTTTTATGAGGAGGCGGCGGCCACGTCGCCTCCTCACTTCTTGCTCCCTCGATATTCCTCAGATCCAAACCGCCGCTCACCGGCAACTCTCTCAACGAAACATTCCCCAGCAGAAATTTCCGCCCCCTCGATCACTCGGGTACCGTTATGTCACATCGGCATGACCTATCCGATATCGGATTGGGACGGACGAGCATGTCCTGGTTCAACCCGATGGGTTCACTCCATCCATGACGGAATCGTCAAGATAGGGTCACCCCCATCACCCTGAGTGCTGGATCAAAAACGACGCTATCGATTCAACCGTCACAACGGAACCTGAAAGAAGAAATCTGATAGGGGGAGAAGAGATGTTGGTGGACAGAAATCACCGACCGAACAGGCGAGAAGCAAAAAAAATGGGGAGGTGATGGCCACATCACCTCCCCGACTTTCTTTACACCAGGGGAGAGCCATGGCGTCCAAGAAAGCAGCACGCAGATCATACCATGAACATTCCCAAGGAAGAAGAAAAATTATTTCAATATAATCAATGACTTGAAAAATAGTCTCATCATGATGCCTTTTTCGGGAGGAGGGACAACAAGGCTTGTATGTACTACAAATCATGGAATCTGGGTACCATGAGAGAGCAGATGGCGCCTGAGGATCTCCCGTGTTTGCAAAACGGCGGTCGCAGACTCACCCTGTCGGA
Source organism: Nitrospira sp. (assembly GCA_025361385.1). GTDB lineage: Bacteria > Nitrospirota > Nitrospiria > Nitrospirales > Nitrospiraceae > Palsa-1315. The sequence goes on along the minus strand of JANYAJ010000193.1, from coordinate 3,245 downwards.
CCCACGCAGTGGAGCCCTACCAGCCACCTCGCTGAATGTTCATGCGAGGAGAACCTTGAGTTCATCGAACCCAACCCTTGATCACCGGCAAGCCGTTTAGGATGACTGTGGTGCAGAGGAGGTTTCGGCTTGGGATCGAGTCACACTTGGCTCGACAGCGGGTGGGACCTGTCCTGCATCGAGGAGGATGGCAACCAGCATGTCGCTCATCACATTCACACCAGAGCGAGCTCGGGCGATGATCCAATCCACCGTCATGATGAGTGGAATGGCCGCGACAATGACCTCGGGCGGCAAACCTGCGGCTGAGAGGACAAGCGGCAAGACGATCAGCCCGGCTTCAGGAATGCCGGCCACGCCGGCCCCCGCGATGATCGACGCCACGACGATCAAGACCTGATTCGCCATCGGCAGTTCAAAGCCCAGCGCTTGGGCGAGAAAGAGGGCTGCCATCGCTTCATAGAGAGTGATCCCGTCGTTATTGAGATTCGTACCGACACAAGCTGCGAGGCGCGCCGATTGAGGCGAGACCTGCATACGTTCGAGGCACCGGAGCGTGACCGGCACAGTAGCGAGGCTACTGTTACAAGACATGGCGGTCATAATCGCATCGGCTCCCTGCCCCAGGTAGATTTTCGGCGACTTCTTCCCCACTAGCCAAGCCACGAGCGGATAATACAGGAGCGCATGGATGGCCAGCCCCAGGAGCATGGCGGCGAGAAAAACCCAGAGGACGGTGAAGACGCCGATGCCAGCCTTACCGACAACCTGCGCAACAACTCCGAAAACCGCGAGCGGCACGGCGAGGATGATCCACCCCAGCATCTGCACGAGCCAGCCATAGATACGCTCAATGGCTTGCGCCAGAGCATGGATTGTCCCGCTTCCCTGGTCGGCAGTACCCAGCAAACGGCGTAGCAGAGCACCGATCGCCAAGGCAAGGAGCACGAGACCAATGATGTTATTGCTGGAAAACGGCGCCATGATCGTGCGGGGAATATAGGATGCGAGATACTCGATTGGACTCTGCGACCCGGTTTGCACTGCCGCAAGGTTGACCGCCGACGGCGGGGCAACAGGCACGAGGTGCAGTAACTCGTCGACGTGGCCGAACCAGGTCAGGCCCGGCTGCCAGGTATTCATCAAGACGAGACCGATCGTCATGGCCACGGAAACATTGACGAGGCAAATGACGAGCAACTTGCCCCCCTGACGCATCGGAAGGCTCGTGCGGATCAGTGCATCGAGGATCGCAAAGAAGATCAGAGGAATGGCGAGCATCTTGAGGAGCGTGACGACGAGCAGCCCGAGCCGGCCCAGCTGCTCGTTGCGCAGACCACCCAGATAGGGTTCTTGACCGAAGACGACACCCAGCAGCGCGCCGCACATCACAGCAATCAGCACTTGCGTATAGAGCGAGAGAGGAATCCCGCGTGGAGTGGCTTGCATCATGATCTCTTGTGGACTGCCGAAGAATACCCGTTTCTCGATTGGAAAGCACTCCGTCTTGAGGAGGGAGAGGAAGTACTAAGCACTGAGAAAGCGACCAAGTCCGTTTACAGAGCGACTGCGGCCCAGAGCCTCACGACGATCCAAAGGACGAGTGCAATGGCGAGTAGCAACAGCATGGCGGTCCCGCCGATGATGCCGACTACATAGAGCCTGGCCTGCCTGGTTTCTCGATAGGGCTCTGTCGCAGCGCGGCGTAAGAGTTCGGCGTTTCTGGCGTGACTCCTGAACCAGACGGAAAAGAGATCGCCGACAATGGGAATCGCCCCGACCGTTCCATTGATGAGGAGATTCAGGCTCATGCGGGCGATGACGATCTGCGGAACTTGTAGTCGCGCAGCCAACCCCAGGATGACGGTCCCCATAAGGTTGGCCAGCAAGTCGCCGATTCCTGGGATGAGCCCGAGCAAGGGGTCAAGGCCGAGATAAAAGGGTGTGCCGGGAATTTTGACGGTGGTATCCAGAATCTTGGCCAAGAGGTCGGCCATTGCCAGCATGGCGTCTCGTTGCGGATCGAGAGCAGGTGCCTCCGGAGTCAGAGGTGAGATTGGCTCAGCCACGGTGCGACCGAGCGGCATGTTCTTTGAGCCAACAACGGTCCATCACGACGAGAAGGCCCGCTTGTTCTGCCCGGTGGGCTGCGGCTTCATTCACAACCCCTTCTTGCATCCAAATGGCTTTAACGCCACGCACAATCGCCTCGTCAACGATCGGAAGGACTTCTTCCGACTTCCGGAAAATATTCACCAGATCGATGGCGCCTGGCACAGCGGCGAGTGAGGGACGAGCCGGCTCGCCAAGGACTGTTGTTTCGTTCGGGTTCACGGGAACCACTCGATAGCCTTGCGCCTGCATGTAACTCGCCACCCCAAAGGAAGGCCGCGCCGGATTCGAGGACAGTCCCACCACCGCGATGATGCGGCAGTCGTTGAGAACACTGGTGATCGTCCTCTCGTCGGTGTAGCTCATGGGAAGGAACAGTACCATGAGTGAATCCGACTGGATAGAGTCTGGTGAAAGGATTGGCCTATTGACGGCATAACGGAGACAGGATAGATCACAGGGGAACAAACCACGATGGAGGCCTTTATGTGCGCATTGTCACTTCGCGTTCGTCACAGGCTGATGAGGCGTCTGATCCTCCTTTCATGTGTACTATTGCCCTGGCCCGTCATGGCTGAGGAGCCTGCCGTACTTCCTCTCTCGAAAATCGTCCTCTATTCCAGCGGCGTGGGATACATGCAACATGACGGTACGATACAGAACCGGACGCAACTCGATCTGCGCTTCAACGTCACCCAAATCAACGACATCCTCAAGAGCCTGGTGGTTCAAGATTTTGGAGGAGGCACAATCGAGACAGTCACCTATGGTTCTCGCGATCCCGTGACCAAGGTACTCGGCAACTTCGGCGTGAACCTGAACGGCAATCCCACGTTGGGACAGATCTTGACCCAAGTACGTGGCGAACAGGTTGAAGTGGCCGCTCCCAATCCTCTCCTGGGCACCATTCTTGGTGTCGAAAAGAAGACCGAGTCGATCTCCGATGGCCAGGCCCGTCGTGTCATCGAGCAAGAATATCTCAATCTCCTCACCGACGAGGGCTTTCGCTCGCTCCCCTTCACACAAATCCAACGGATCAAGCTACTGGATCAGGCCTTGAACGCCGACCTGCACCAGGCCCTGGCGGCGCTGGCGACGAATCATGATGCTCAGAAAAAGACCGTCTCGATTCT
>JANYAJ010000083.1 GCA_025361385.1 Nitrospira sp. | reverse complement strand
GAGTTGCCTGGGTTTCTTCCAAACCTGATCGATGTGCCGGCGACCGTCCCTCAGAAGGATGGGTCGCCGACGATGACCTTCGTTGCCCGCTGGGACAAGCGCAAACGTCCGTGGCTGTTTTTGGAGCTCGCGAGACAGTTTCCCGAACACAAATTCATTGCTGTTGGAAAGGGAAGTGCGTCGGCCGAGGCGGGATATGATGGAGGGCTGCGACGGCAGTTTGCCGATGTACCTAATCTCGACATGCCAGGCTTCATCGACCGATTTCGAGAGCCGGAACGGATGGAACGGATTCTTGCTGGCACCTGGGTGTTCGTCAGCACGGCGGCCCGAGAGGGATTACCCCTGACATTCTTGGAGGCCGCCGCCCATGGATGCGCCATTTTGAGTAGTGAAGATCCTGACAACTTTGCGACGCGGTTCGGGCGGCAAGTCATCGGCGATGATTTTGGCACCGCCCTGCGGGCCTTGCTGTCCGACTCGCCTCGTGAGCGAGGACAAGCCGCGTATCGCTATGTCAGAGAGACGTACGAGTGCGGGAATGCGTTAGCCTCGCACCTCGGTGAATATTCACGGCTGCTTGGAGGGCGAGGTGGGTGAGGTCCGATCGGTCTCCAAAGGCATCGTGTCCCTCGGCGCGTGGTCGATGACCAAGCTGCTGGTGTCTTCGGTGGTGCTGCCGGTGTACTCCCGAACGTTGGGAGTAGAAGGTTATGGGCAGTATGCGTACTACATCGCGATTATTCTATTCACGAGCCATCTGTGCAATCTGGGGATGATGCCCGCCGCGACGAAATTTATTGCGGAACGGCCAACGGATCTTGCCTGGCGATACCATATCGCCCGGTTTACCGGGGGCGTGAATCTGGTGGCTGCGCTGAGCGTCTCAACAGTCGTGGGCTTGCTTGTCTGGTGGACATCCGGGGCCGATAGATCGGCGCTGATTCTGTCGGCAGTGCTTGCGGGGGTCATGTTGGGTGATCAGGCGTTCTTCTACGCACGAGGCGTCTTCCACGGGTTGCGTCGGGAAGAATTGGTGAGTCTGCCTGGAACGATCGGTCTGGTGATTGCCGGTGCGCTAGGAGTGGTGTGCGCCGTACTGGGAATGGGTGTGGTTGGGCCGCTGCTTGGACAGTTCACGGCGCATCTCCTGGTCGCCGCAGTCATACTGCAATCTCTGCGACAGGTTGTGTTAGCGGGTGGCGCGCAGGCGGGGCGCTCTGAAGTTCCCGTCTCACTGGTGCTGAGGTTCGGGGTGTCATCGATGTGTTTTACGTGGCTCGGAATGACGCTCTATTCGCTCGACATGATCATGGTTCGCCAGCTTTCCGGGGATCGGGAGGCCGGCTTGTATGCGGCGGCCGTTCAATGGTCGCAGTTCGTATGGTTTATTCCGATCGCAGTGGAGGGGGTGATGCTTCAGTCCACGGCTCGTTGGTGGACAGAAGGGAAGACCCACGAGATTGCCCGGATGGCTGGGACCCTGCTGCGTTATGTGGTGGTAGGCTGCGCGTTTCTGCTTCTGGTGGTCGTGGTATTTGCGGAAGACATTATTCGCATGTACTTCGGGCAGGACTTTGGGGAAGCAGCCACCGCTCTGCGCTGGCTCGCGCCGGGAGTCTTGGCATTTTGCATTGCGCGTGTCGTGTCGCCGGTGATTCAGTCCCGTGGCCATCTCCGCCCACTTATTTTCGTGATGACGGTGGCGGTGTTCAGCGATCTTGGGTTGAGCTGGGTGTTGGTGCCTCGGTATGGCGCGGTTGGCGCCGCGATGGCGACGACCATCGTGTTTTGCGGAGTGACGGGGGCGTATCTGTGGCTCCTGGGTGCCGCTGGAGTCCGTGTTCTTGGAGCCATTCCGGTTGTTGCGCTTTCTTTGCTCTGTGCGGTATCGGCGATCGTGATGTCGGGAATCCGGCTGATCGTGCCATCTGCTGTGGTCGCGTTGATCCTTGGAGGATTCCTGGGCATGCTCTGTTACTGGATGGGGGTATTTCGATTCAGGCTGATTCGTGTCGGCGAACTCCGGTGGTTGGTGCACACATTGCCTGGGCCGGTCCGTGCGGTGGGAATGCGGCTGATGCGACACATCCAGCCTGCGTTGCTCTGGCTGAAACCAAGTATGGTGGGGTAGCAGGAGTGAAACAGGATGGCCATGTGGTGTCGGTAGTGATTCCCACGCTGGGACGGGAAACACTCGGGTTGGTGCAGGATGCGCTGCACCGGCAGACGCGGCCGGCCGATGAAGTCCTGATCATTCTTGATCGGAAGCGGCAGGGAGTTTCATGGGGGCGCAATACAGGGATTCTGCAGGCAACAGGCGATTTGATCGCCTTCATCGACGATGATGCCATTCCTCCGGACGATTGGCTCGAGAGATTGATTCAAGCGTTCGATGCATATGGAGCTGATGTGGCAGGCGGGACGTTTCAGGAAACCGATCCCCTGCTCGATGCGATCCGTCGCCGACGTCCGATGCCCGATCGTGTTCTCATGGATACCGGAGGGTGGGTCGGCAACGGTGGGAATATTATGTTTGCCCGGGTCGTGTTCGATCGTCTGCTCCAACGTGACGGCTATCTGTTCAGTGAGACGTTCAAGACGTCCGGGGAGGATTGGGAATTGATGGGGCGGGTGCGCCGGGATGGTGCCCGGGCGGTCTACGTGCCCAATCCCGTGCGACACTTGCGGCGGGCCACGTCGTGGAACCACTGCCGCCACAGTTTTCAGCGAGGGATCGGGATTGCCAAGTTGTTTCGATTTCAGCGACAGTCGCCTGCCCACGTCATTCCGCAAGACAGCCTCTTGTGGGGACAGGCGGGCAAGAAAGCGCCGCCGCGATGGTTCGCCGCGATCTGGCAGAAGTTGGTGGGTCCGTTTGACATCGGATCATTCGAGAAGACGGAACATTTCATCGTCTATTGGCTGGGAGAGAAATGCCAGGCCATAGGATTCCTCTGGGGCCTGCTCACTCGTGGCTAGCACTGTAGAGGATGAGACGAGGTTCGTTCGCATTGGCCGACCCGCCATGTTTGTGGCTGCACTGCTCATGGGGCTGGTTGGTCTGCAGAGTATTCCCCCGCTCTGGTGGGATGAGGGATGGACGCTCTGCGTGGCTCGAACCTGGGTGGAAACGGGGCACTACGGTTGTCTGTTATCTGGACAGCCCGCTCCGCCGATGTTATCCGGACATTTTCCGATCGTGGCCTCCATCGCCGCCAGTTTTTCCCTCTTTGGGGTGGGAATTTGGCAGGCGCGTCTTGTTGGATTGCTCTATACCCTCGCTACGCTGGGCCTGCTCTCTGTCCTCACGACCAAGCTCTATAATCGATCGACGGGCGTTGCGGCGCTCGGCATTCTCTTGTTCTTTCCGGTGATGTGGGAAATTCACCCTGTCATTCTCGGTCGCCAGGTTTTGGGCGAGATGCCCATGCTGTGTTTCTTGCTTGCCGGATATCTGTCATTTCTCATGATGGACCGGCACAGGGTGTGGTTTCTCGCCGCAGTAGGCTGGTGGGCCATGGCCCTGATGGCCAAGAGCCAGACCGCTCCCTTCTGGATCGTCTCGCTGTTGGTTCCCTTGAGTCTTGCGGTGTGGAGGAGGGACTGGCAGCTGGTCCGATGGCTCCTCGGTGGACTCGTGTGTTCGTGGCTGTTATTTGGTCTCTTTGATCAGGCCAAGAATGTCCTGATCGGACATCATCTGTCAGTGTCGGGCTACGTGAGGCCTGTCGGCCTCCTTGAAGCGTCGGCGATTGTCCTCGTTGCTTCCACTCGCATTGACGTCCTCCTGTTTACGTTGCATTACTGTGTGCCCGCGCTGGTCGGATATCTGTCCGTTGTCGGGACGTTTTGGAGGCAAGCCAGGTCGGTCAGGCAGGGGACCTTCGCAGAGGCGGTTCGGTTGATGCTGTGGACCTTGGGCGTGAGTTGGCTGGGATGGTTCATGCTCCTTTCCGTGGGTTGGGAGCGGTACGTATTTCCCGCCATCTTCCTCGCGGCTCCGTTTCTTGCGCAGACGTTTCATGGCCTCACTCTCGGATATTCGTGGGAGCGAATGCGGGAGGCCATTTGTGTTGGATGGACGAGAAGACAGTGGGGAGGCGATTTTCTCCATGTGCTGGGGGCGGCGACTCTCTTCTTTGGAATGGGGTTGCTGGCGCTGGGGGCTCTATACAATCTTCGGTGGAGCGATCGAGACACCCAGGTTCAGGAAGTGACCTCATTTCTGAATGACGCCACTCCCGCTGGAGCCATGATTGAGACATTCGATAGCGAATTATTTCTCTTACTCAATCGGCCCTTTCACTACCCGCCGGCGCAGGTCAATGTGGAATTGATTCGCCGCCAATGGCACGAAGGCTCGTCAGCGATGGGGTATGATCCGTTGATGGCGGATCCCGACTATGTTGTCGTTGGTCGCTTTGGCCGGTGGTTGGGAGTCTACGCATCCCTGGTGGGGGCCGGTCAGGTGCGGCTGATCAAACAGATCGGTCGATACGAAGTGTATGAACGTGTTCGAGGCTGACCGGGAGCCATGCACGCCTACTTGTGCTCGACCTGACAGAAACGTTCGACCGCTGGTGACCCCAAGATATCAATCTCTCGCTCCTGGATAATATGGCAGGGAAGGTCTGTGGCAATCGTCCACTTCTGACTGCTGTCGATGTAAAGATGTGTAATGCCCCATCGTTGAATAAAAGCCCTATCGATACTGGTCGTGAGCTGCGGCTCCAGCAAGGCTCGATCGGTCACGACCCGATTCTG
>JANYAJ010000067.1 GCA_025361385.1 Nitrospira sp. | reverse complement strand
ATCCGCATGCCGCCCTTGTCCTCCGTACCGTATAGGCCACCGGTGCAGGTGATTTCCGCACGCAACTGAGGCCCTGATCGGAACAGCTTCACCTCTGAAAAGAGATGGGTCGACGACAGGTCACGGTAATGATCGAAGACTTCGCCCCAGATCCGGCGCACATCCGCCGGTTTCAAGCCATGGTAGTTGTAGCCCTTGGCGTAGAATTGCAGCAGCGGCGACAGATCCTCTTTCTGCACGGCGGATTCGGCACGGCCGAAAGCTGCCAGAATCTCCTGCACGGTCGGATCTGAGGCGGCGGATGCATGATCGTGAACAGCCCGGCCATCGACCGTGAGTGAAACCTCCGGAAGAATCTGCACCACCGCATGGCTCTCCGGCGAGAGCGCCAGCCAGGCGACCGCTAAGACTATGAGACTCCTACGCCACGCACTATGCCTGTCCATGACATGATCTCCCGGGGAAAGTGTCACTCCCGCCGAGTGAAGAAGCAGATCTGCGCCGTTAGCCCTCGAAAATAAGCATGAGATAGGCCAGAAACAGCAGCAAGTGTACGGCACCGAGCAAGACATTCGTTCGTGAGCTGCCGAAGGTCAAGGTGCTGAGCCCCAAGGTCAGCAGCAACAGGGTCATATCGACGGGACCAAGTCCCAGAGTGATGGTCTTGCCTGTGAGGAACCCGATCGTCAGAACAGCCGGAATGGTGAGACTGATCGTGGCCAGCACGGATCCCAACAGCACATTGACGGACCGCTGAAGCTGGTTCGCCAGCGCGGCGCGCGCCGCGCCGAGCGACTCCGGAGCCAGAATCAGCACGGCGACCAAAAAACCTCCCAATGCCGATGGCGCGCCCCACTTATGGATGGCAAAATTGATCGGCACCGCCATCTGCTTGCTCAACACGACAAGCGGGGCGAGATACAGCAGCAAGAAGAGGGTGTGATACCCGACAGAGCAATGCTCACAATGTTCACCCTGCCCGTGAGGCGGTCCCGCGACGGCATCTTCCGACTCAGGAGACACGAAATAGTTACGGTGGCGTAAGTTCTGGATCGCCAGAAACACCCCGTACAGCCCGATCGACATGACGATGAGAAACACGGCTTGAAACGGCGAGAGGGTGGGACCGGGAGACGACGTCGTAAAGTTCGGCAGGATGAGACCAAGCACGGCCAACGGCACAATGACCGCCAGAAACGCGTTGGCGCCTTGAAGATTGTATGTCTGTTCGTGGTACCGCAAGCCGCCCAACAGGAGCGACAAACCGACCATGCCGTTCAAGACGATCATCACCACCGCAAACATGGCATCGCGGGCCAACGACGAACCGCCTTCAGCGGTATACATCACCGCCGCGATCATCATGACTTCGATGCCGGTTACGGACAGCGTGAGAACGAGCGTCCCGAGGGGCTCGCCGAGCTTGACGGCCAGCACCTCCGCATGGCGAACGACCGCGAACGCCGAGAGCAGGACGACGCCGAACAGCCACAGCAGAACGAATGCAAACCAGGCGGGGTTGGACAGGTCGGCCAGCCACCCTTGACCGAAGGCGAGGAACGCCGCCGCCGTCACGATGCTGCTCAGAAGCGGCCATTCCCGCTGAGCCACATTCAGGAGACTTAGACGCGATCCGTTGTGCGGAGGAAGCGCAGCAGCCGGCTGCGGGTGCGATGTCTTCATCGAGATGATTCCAATCAGAGTCTGCATCGGTATGGTAAGCGCACACACAACGCGGCGCTGGAGCAACATCCCCTGCGTGTCATTGGCATACAGGGGCCCGTCAGAGCCGGATGTAGGCTACTGACTTGCCGGAGGCCTGTCAACGAGGCCACCGCCTCGATAACGGAACGTACCAGTGCCTCGCCGGGCGGCTCGATCAGCAGAAAGGAACCTCACCTTCAATACATGACCTGCCCTATTGTTCGCTTTCAATGGAGAGCGACTTACTACTAAGATGCGGAGGGATGGTACGATAAGCAGACCGAACGCATCCCCGCAGTCGGGACCATAATTCTTTTTCTCAGAAAGCCTGTTTCCCATGTCTATACAGTGGTTTCCCGGGCACATGAACGCGGCGCGCAAAGAAGCGGCCAAGACGATGGAGGTGATCGATGTCATCGTCGAAGTGCTGGATGCGCGCATACCGGACGCCAGCGTCAACCCGCTGATCGAAGAACTACGCCTGGTCCGCCAGCGTCCCTGTCTGAAAGTACTCAACAAGGCCGACCTTGCCGATCCCGCCGTCACACAGGCCTGGCTCAACCTCTATAACCGGCAACCGGACGTTAGCGCCGTGGCCCTCTCGTGCAGTCAGGCGGGCGACGCGGCCAAGATCCCCCAGCTCTGTCAAACGCTCGCTCCCCATCGCAACAGCAGCGTCAAACCGCTCCGTATGCTGATCATGGGAATCCCCAACGTCGGGAAATCGACCCTGATGAACCGGCTCCTCAATCGCCGTATCGCTCGCGTGGGCGACGAACCGGCGGTGACCAAAGTTCAACAGCGTCACAAACTGAACGACCATATGGCCATCACCGATTCACCGGGTCTGTTGTGGGGAACGATCAAAGATCCGAACGTCGGCCTGCTGCTCGCGACGGTCAACGCCGTGGGCCACAAGGTCGTCGATGACGAAACCGTCGCCGACTTTCTCGCGACCATCCTGCTGGCGCGTTATCCTGCCAGGCTCACGGCTCGCTACGGCTTCGCGGTAGAGGGGCTGACGAGTTCGGACGTGCTCGACGCCATCGCCAAAAAGCGCGGCTGCCTGCTGACCAGGAGCGGCGGCGGGCTGGACCGTGACAAGGCGGCGAGAATTCTCCTGTTGGACTACCGCAACGGCACATTGGGCCGTACCAGCCTGGAGACGCCTGAGTCGTCGCCAGACACGCGACCTCAATAACGACTGTGCTGCATAAAGACCGGCTCATTGCCTCCGGTCTGTATCGTTCCCGTCTATTTCGTTGAACCGATGAGCCAGATAGCCTTTTTCGGCCAGATCTCCCGCAACGTACCGCAAAATGACGCGACAACCATTTTCTCAGTGTAAGACGTTTTTTTGCTTCCTAGGCCGATGCCAATCGCGTAGAATGGCCCCGCTTCTTGCAAAACACGATTGAGTTCGAGGATGAAGATCAACGATGAGCACCCTGTATGAATAGACTGTCGTGCGACTCCGTCGGTTCCCTCGATCAGGATGTGACCGCGAAACAGCTCAAATGGAAAGGCGCAATCCCCTTCCTCACCATCCACCTGATGTGCCTATGGGTCATTCAGACCGGAATCAGCGTGGAGTGGGTCGCGCTGGCCCTGGGGAGCTATTACCTGAGAATGGTCGCCATCACGGCAGGCTATCACCGCTATTTCTCACACCGCTCCTACAAGACCAGCCGGGCCTTCCAGTTTCTCCTGGCCTTTTTCGCCATGACCTCTGCACAGAAAGGTGTGCTCTGGTGGGCCTCACACCATCGGCACCACCACAAGCACTCAGACCGGGAAGAAGATCGCCATTCCCCGCTGCAACGAGGGTTCTGGTATTCCCATGTCGGATGGCTGTTGTCTGACGAATATGTCGAGACCGATTTCACGGTCGTGAAGGACCTGGTAAAATATCCCGAGCTGCGCTTCCTCAACCGCTTTCACGTCATTCCGCCCTTGCTCTACGCGCTGACGATGTATGCGCTGTGGGGACTCCCGGGACTGGTCTGGGGATTCTTCGTGTCCACCACCATCCTCTATCATTGCACATTCTTTATCAATTCTCTGACGCACATCGTCGGGCGGGTTCGATATAACTCCCGCGATGGAAGCAAGAACAGTTTCATCCTAGCGGTGCTCTGCTGTGGAGAAGGCTGGCACAATAACCACCATTACTACCAATCGTCGGTCAATCAGGGCTGGTTGTGGTGGGAAGTGGACTTCTCCTACTACGTCTTGACGGCCCTCTCCTGGTTCGGGATCGTCTGGGACCTGCGAACGCCGCCGGCCCATATCAAAGCCGCCATCCTCGCGACGGAACATATCTCCATCTTGTAGCGAGACTCCTCGTGACGGCAGCGCATGTTATGTCGTTCTCCATCGTGGCTCATATCGACGCACAAGCCACGATCTGCCTGAATCAACCCACTTGCCTGGCGGGGAAAAGAGGGTCTGCTTTATGAATCCGCAGCATGTTGTTCAAGAGTTGCTCGAGAAGGCCCATGTGCACATCAATGGGTCTCACCCGGGGGATATCCAGGTACACCATGATCGATTCTACGATCGTATCCTGACCGAGGGTTCGCTTGGACTCGGTGAGTCCTACATGGATGGCTGGTGGGATGCCAATCAGCTCGATGAATTTTTCTTCAAATTCCATCTCGCCGACCTCGACAACGCCGTGCGCGATAAGCGCCTCATCCTGAACGCCCTCAAAGCTCGTCTGTTCAACATGCAGAATCGGCGGCGCTCAACCAGAGTAGCCCAACAGCACTACGACCTCAGCAATGAGTTCTATGAACAGATGCTTGGCCCCCACATGCAATATACCTGTGCCTACTGGAAAGGGACGAAGAACCTGGCGGAGGCACAGGAGCAAAAATTAGATCTCATATGCCGGAAGCTGCAGCTCAAGAAAGGTGAACGTGTGTTAGAGCTGGGGTGCGGCTGGGGAGGCTTTGCTCATTTCGCGGCATCCAACTATGGGTGCTCGGTCGTCGCCTATAACATTTCCGAGCAGCAAGTCGCCTACGCGCGGCGCTGGTGTGCTGGACTTCCCGTTGAGATCAGACTTATGGACTACCGTGAAGCGACGGGGGAGTTCGACAAGGTCGCCGCCATCGGGATCTGCGAACATGTGGGATATAAGAACTACCGCGACCTCATGGAAGTGGCCCACAGGACCGTCAAACCACATGGCCTGTTTCTGCTGCACAGCATCGGGAACAATGCCTCCGTCACCACCGGCGATCCCTGGTTCGACAAATACATCTTCCCGGGCGGCATGCTCCCCTCTGTCGCGCAACTGAGCGCCGCGATGGAAGGACTCTTTGTCATGGAGGACTGGCATAATTTCGGGACGGATTATGACCGCACACTCCTGGCATGGCAGAGCAATGTTGACGAGCATCGGAGGCATTGGCAATCCACATTCGATGAGCGCTTCTCCCGCATGTGGCGCTACTATCTGCTCTCCCTCGCGGGGGCATTCCGCGCCAGGACCATCCACCTCTGGCAAATTGTCATGTCGAAGCGCGGGCTGATAGGCGGCTACGAAACCGTGCGGTAATGGCCATGATCTCGCATGAAGACCATGCCCGCAAACGGGAGTCGTTGATCGCGGCTCTTCGCGCGTCACGCACGCCCGAATCCCTCGCCCTCGAAAAATCCACATCGAATCTGTTCCGTCCGCGTACCGCTGAGCCGCGGCACAGACTGGATGTGCGACACTTCAATCACGTCATCCACGTTGACGAGAACGGACGCTACGCAGAAGTGGAAGGCATGACGACCTATGAGGACCTCGTCCGTGAAACGCTGCCGTTCCAGCTCATGCCTGCCGTCGTCCCCCAACTGAAATCGATTACCATTGGCGGAGCAATGGCCGGAATCGGCATCGAATCCTCCTCGTTCAAGTACGGGTTTGTCCACGAAACCATACTGGAGATTGACGTCCTCCTACCCGATGGAACCATTGTGGTAGCCACCAAAAACAACGAGCACAGGGAGTTATTCTTCGGCTTCGCC
>JANYAJ010000050.1 GCA_025361385.1 Nitrospira sp. | reverse complement strand
GGCGCCTTTCGCGTGCCGCAAACCTCGATCCGGCTGATTCCTCCCGGCCCCAGCGCCTGGGAACTCGCCGGCTCACTCATGGGACTCCGTGCGCGGCAGGCCTTTCTGCTCGCCCTCAGCAAGGCCAAAGAATCCGTGACGATCCTGGCCGAGGGCACAACGCTCAGCTTTCATGTCGCCCAAGGAATCCACGGAGCCACAGACACGTTAACCGACAAGATCAAGAATGCGACCCGCGAGAACAGTACGCTCCTAGCCTCCCGTTCCTGGCAGAATACGAAGGGCATCGTCGGCAAGTCCTGGGAGTTCTCGAAAGAAACCGCAGACGACATCAATCGTCTGGGGATCAACGTCGTCGAGGAGTCCGGACGGCGGGGTGATGCCGTCTCGCAACGGATGAACGAAAAGGGCAAACGCATCGTCCAACAGTCGCTCGACCAGGCCCATACGCTCGCCAAAGACGGAACGACGCGAGCGGCGGACACGATGACCTTTGCCCGGGAACGATTCGTCAAGGGCTATGCGGCCGTCCCCTCCAACGCCAAAGCCCGTGTCCAAGCTGTGGGCGACGACCTCCGCGAACTGAACCTGCCGGGCATTCTCGATGAAGAGCGCGATCGCCGCAGCCGCTGGTCCAAACAGATGACCGGTCTGGTCGGCCAGACCGTCTCGGACTATCGCGACGATGTGGCCCATTCCTTCAAGGAAGCCAAGAGGGAGATGTCCGATTATCAAACCTCTGGTATCAACCTCGCCACATTGCGCTCATTACGATGGGTACTGCAGGGGCTCTTCTGGGATGCGGCGATCGAGCCGATCGGAAAGATCTCCGCCGCCTCGGTCGGCTACATCGGCGTCAATGCCCTCGCCTTCCCCACCATGGTCGTCATGCGCGAAGGCAAGGCCATGACGGAGATCGCCGTCGAAGTGGTGTGGAATACCTCGAAGTCCGGCTATGATCTCGTCGCCCCCTCCGCCACCGCTGCGGTCGCAGCCCTTTATGGCGCCCTCGACTTTACCGGCTCACAACTCGCGGCAGGAACCGTCGCAAGCGCTGGCACCCTGACGGGTCTGAGCGAACGGGCTACCAGTACGGTTGTCGGCATCACGATCAAAGGCACCGGCTACGCGGCGGGAAAAAGCGTGCAGTATATTGGCGTGCCTCTCGCCGCAGCCGGTGTCGCAGTCGGCGGCGGGACCTTTGGCGTCGTCGCAGGCACGACGGAAGCCGCGGCAGCCGGCACCATGCGTGTTGTGGGCGAAGCAGGAATGGCGACAACCTATGTGATGGGCAATGTCATCGCCGGCACCACATTGGTCGGTGGGACCGCCGCGACTGCGGGCGCGGCAGCCTGGCAAGGGTACTACCAGCTGGCGAAGGCGGTGGTCGTACCAACTGGTTTCCAATTCGCAGGAGGCATGGTCCTCAGCTATGGAACCATGGCCCATCTCGGCGCGCACACCATCCTGGCCGCCTCGGACTTCTCCTACCTCGTCCTTTCCCTCGAAGGCCCCCGCTGGGTCATCTATGCCGTCAGAGGAAAACTCGGCAAAGGCGAAGACCTCCCGCCGGGAACGATGCTCGACCTGAAGTCCATGCAGGAAGCCGGCGAAGAGATCTACAACCTCCCCGCCTCCGACGAAGAAATGAAAAGCGTGGTGGAGTCGGTCTACGAAGAGCTGCCGGAGGTCGAGTGAACAAGCCACCCACTGGCTTCATCGCCCGCGAAAGGCTAGGAGGTTCATCTGGACGATGGGAACAAAATAAACTGTACTGCCCAATATTACCGAAAGTAATATCGCTTCACATGCCTGTGGACGCTGAACTAGGAGAATTCTTATGCCGATGTCCTACAAATTCTTCACCCAGATAAGACTAACATGCACCGCCGCCGTCCTTGCTCTCTATGTGGGAGGATGTGTATCGACTCCTGCGGAGCAACGCATCGACAATGAACCTATGTACGGACAACCGACCATCCCGAGACCGGAATTCCTCAAAAAAGCAGATCAGAACTTCATTACACAAGCCACGGCTGGTTTTGCAACCAGAGCCGCGGCGAGCAAAGCATGGGCCGCTCAGGCACTCGAATACCTCAACAAGGGCAACTTTGATTATGCAATGCGGCGCTACAACCAATCTTGGCTGCTCGATCCCGACAACTATCAACCCTATTGGGGCTTTGGACGGGTGCTACTAGATCGAAATCGAGTTGATGATTCACTGGAATATTTCGAGAAGGCTAAACAGCTTTTACAGGATCCCTATCAGATGCCCGCGCTGCTGGCAGATATTGCCACAGCCTATTCCGTGAAGGCCTACAAGACTCCAGCAAGCCAAGGAAAGGATCGAGCACGCTATTTCGACCTTGCTACTCAGCACTTCTTCCAAAACACACTGGCCGATCCCTCCTACCCCAATGCCTATAGAAGTTGGGCCCGCTCGTTGTATTTTGAAGGTCGGTATTCGGACGCGTGGGAAAAGGTCAAGAAAGCCCGCGCGTTGGGCGCGACCCCGTTTCCACAGGAATTCCTGAACGCGTTGAGAGGCAAAATGCCTGAGCCAAATTGACAACTTGGATTATGTGAGGTGCGATGAGGGACCGAGTGCGATTGGTAGTAACTAGTATAGCTCTTTGCATAGTCAGTGTCGCATGTGCCGTCGGTCAACGAACCGATGGCACCGCAATGCTCGCGCCACCCAAGTTATCACAGGAAGAACGGGTAGCGAATATCCAAGAATGTGCATCCCAGGCATCATCTCAAGCCCGCTGGATGGCTGATTTATCAGAATTGGAAAAAGCACCTCTCGAGAAACGATCCACCATCAAATTCTTTCGACATGGCACCCCTGTGGTAAATAGAGAGAGTGCGCCGAGCATGTGGGAATCTCTGATCGGACCTCCAGGTGGTTATACTTCAAGCGAAGTATCGGACCGGTACGTGCTGTGCCTCTTATCACGGGGATACACATGGCCAAACCCATCGTCCATAAAGTAAGCACGGATCCAACTATCACTAGAACCCATTGGTCTATCTTTTCATTTGGAGTGGCTAGAATGATCTTTCCAAACTCACTTGCTCCCACTTCAGAGATGGGGTCTGATTGGTCTTCCACTGCGCGCCACCTTCTCACCCGCCCACCCACTGGTACGCCGAGACGTGCCATTGGCCCGGGCGAGGGCCTTCCAATTCGCTAAACCTCGATTTAGAGAGTGGCCGAGGCTGCCCTTTCTGCGCGCATCGAACGAGCACAGTTTTACCGTGCGCGTTCTGCGAGCAAGAAGGGAACCTGGCCGCTCACTCCCCATCCTTCCCAGGCCGCGCGTTGCGCGAGCACAGAAGATCATCAGCCTCCATCCCTTCTCTTACTTCTTAAAGATCAACCTCGGCTCCGTCATATTCCCCATCGAGACCGCCACCAACTCCCACCCGTTTGACCCGAACTCGGTCAACTTACTTTGCATATTCTGTGTATCCGGAAGCACCTCGACGATTCTGTACTGAAACTGTTTCGACTCCTGCGCCTTCGCGGTGAACGGTTGGCCCATGAGCAGCAGAAGTCCCAATGCGCCGAGACTCATGCCTGCGATCATCCATGCTAGTGAAAGACGTGCGTTCTGCATAAGACACCTCCATGTACGCTGGTGTGAGAGCTAGGCCACGCCATGCTGCGTGAGCCATTCTCGCAGCCGGTTCCATCCATCTTCTGCCTGTTGCTTGCGATAACTTGGCCGATAGTCGGCGAAGAAGGCGTGCGGCGTGTCGGGGATAGACGACGATGTGGGAA
>JANYAJ010000021.1 GCA_025361385.1 Nitrospira sp. | reverse complement strand
GGGCCTGGCGTGCAGCTTGATGCGATGGCATTGGCCAAAGAATGGAGTTAGTCCGGGTGTCGCAGCGCGGAAGGGGAAGGGTTGGATTATGAAGAAGGACGAGAAAGCGACAGCGGTTGCGGAGTTGACGGAGCGATTTAGTCGTGCACGTCTCGCAATTATCACCGAGAGTGCCAAGCTCTCCGCAAACCAGGTTACGCAGCTTCGCAAGCAATTGCGCGGTGCGAATGCCGAATATAGGGTAGTCAAGAATACGTTGGCTGTCCGTGCTTCCGAAGGTACCATCTTTTCGGGGGTGACGGATTACTTGAAGGGGCCGACAGGGTTGGTGATCGGTTACGACGATCCCGTGCTTCCCACAAAGATCCTCCGGGATTTTATCCTGGCGGAAAAGCGGGAAGAGAAGATCAAGATCACCATCGGTGTATTGGAGGGTAAGGTGGTGCAGCCGGCCGAATTAGCGGCTGTCGCCAAGTTACCGAAGAAGGAAGTTCTCATTGCGATGTTGTTGTCGGCCATGCAGGGGCCGGCGCGTGGTCTGGTGTATACGCTGAGTGCGGTCTTGTCGAAATTCGTGAGAGTCATTGCAGCCATTCAGGATAAACGAAAAGGAGAAGGGGATATGTCAGCAACAACGGCGAAATTGTCACAGGAAGAGTTGATCAAGGCCATCGAGACGATGAGTGTGCTCGACTTGGCAGATCTCGTGAAGGGCTTAGAGACCCGCTTTGGCGTCACTGCCGCGGCTCCAGTCGCAGCTGCTGCTCCTGCCGGTGGTGGCGGTGCAGCTGCAGCGGCCGAAGAGAAGACGTCGTTCGATGTCGTCCTGGTCTCTGCTCCAGCCGACAAGAAGATTCAGGTCATCAAGGTTGTTCGCGAAATTACCAGCCTTGGTTTGAAGGAAGCGAAAGATCTGGTCGAAGGCGCACCGAAGCCCGTGAAGACCGGTGTCACGAAAGAAGAGTGCGACACCATCAAGAAGAAGCTCGAAGAGAGCGGCGCCAAGGTCGAGGTCAAGTAGCCTCGTTTTGATCAGTCTCTAGTGTTTCTGGGTGCCTGCCATGTGCGGGCACCCAGTCCTAACCATTGTAGTGGAGGACCGTGGAATGTCCGAAACGACTCTGCAAGAGTTCGTCGAGCGGAAAGACTACTCTCGCATTCATAGCAGCATTGAAATTCCGGATCTGATTGAGATCCAGAAACGCTCCTATGAAGAATTCCTTCAGCGGGAGGTCGAGCCGGAACGTCGCAAGGATCATGGGCTCCAGGCGGCCCTGGCGAGTGTTTTTCCGATTCCGGATTACAACAATACGGCCGTATTGGAGTTTACGAGCTATACGCTCGGCGCTCCGAAGTACGATGAGCGGGAATGTCTTGAGCAGGGAATGACCTATGCCGTTCCGCTGAAGCTTCGAGTGCGCCTGGTCGTGTTCGACAAGGAAGACAAGGGCACCAAGAAAAAGGTGCTCGATGTCCGCGAGCAGGAAGTTTACGTCGGCGAACTGCCGCTCATGACAGAGCGTGGAACCTTTATCGTCAACGGCACGGAGCGTGTGGTCGTGAGCCAGTTGCATCGCTCGCCTGGCGCCTCCTTCACGCACGATAAGGGCCGGACTCACTCAAGTGGCAAGGTATTGTATTCCGCCAGGATCATTCCCTATCGCGGCTCGTGGCTCGACTTTGAGTTCGACGCCCGCGATATCCTCTATGTGCGTATTGACCGTCGACGGAAAATGCCGACCACCATTCTGTTGAAGGCTTTCGGCTTTTCAAGCGACGATCTGCTCAAGATGTATTATCCGGTGGAAGAGATCCGGGTCGTCAAGGGCAAGATGCTGCGCAAGCTCGACCCTGAAATCCATCATGGTTTGCGTTGCTCAGCGGAAGTGCTTGAGAAGGGCAGCAAGGAGCCGTTGGTCAAGGAAGGCGCCAAGCTCACGAAGGGACTCATTGCGAAGCTCAAGGCAGCCGGAGTGAAAGAAATCCCGCTTGCGCCGAGCGAGTTAATTGGCCGTGCGGTCCTGACCGAGCTAGTCGACTCAAAGAAGAACATGATCGCTGAGCGAAATCAGCGGTTGACGGCAGAGATCGTCGAAGCGTTGCTCGACAGCGACATTGAAGAGTTCAAGGCGATCTATTTCGACACCGTCACGTCGACGCCGGTGATCCTGGACACGCTGGAGATGGATAAGACCACCTCGAAAGAGGAGGCGATGGTCGAGATCTATCGCCGGTTACGGCCTGGAGAAACGCCTTCAGTCGACACGGCGCGAGCACTCTTTGACAATCTGTTCTCGAACTCCAAGCGGTACGATCTCTCGCCGGTTGGGCGTCTCAAGTTGAATAAGAAGCTGGGCCTCGATCTGCCGCTGGAGCAACGGACGTTGACCGCGCAGGACATGGTCGAGGTCATCCGTTATCTCGTGAATTTAAAGCTGGGCAAGGGCGAAATCGACGACATCGACCACTTGGGTAATCGTCGAGTTCGTTCAGTCGGAGAGTTGTTGGAGAACCAGTTCCGGCTCGGGCTGGTCCGTATGGAGCGCAGTATCAAGGAGCGGATGAACCTCCTCGATATGGAAACGGTGCTGCCGCATGATTTGATCAATGCGAAGCCTGTTGTCGCCGCGGTCAAAGAGTTCTTCAGTAGCAGTCAGTTGTCTCAGTTCATGGACCAAACGAATCCGCTCGCGGAAATTACACACAAGCGGCGGTTGTCCGCGCTTGGTCCCGGCGGTTTGACCAGAGAACGAGCGGGGTTCGAAGTTCGCGACGTCCATCCTTCGCACTATAGCCGTATTTGCCCGATTGAAACGCCGGAAGGCCCGAACATCGGGTTGATCACGTCGCTGGCGACCTATGCCCGTATCAATAAGTTCGGATTTATTGAGGCGCCCTATCGCAAAGTGGTGAAGGGGAGAGTGACTGACGAGATCGAGTTTCTTTCTGCGATCGAAGGAGACAAGTACATCATCGCTCAAGCGAACTCGCCGATCGATGCATCAGGTCGCTTGCTGTCCGAAACCATTTCTGCGCGATCCGCCGGAGACTTTGTAACGGCCACATCAGACAAGATCGAATATATGGATGTGTCGCCAAAGCAGGTGGTGAGCGTGGCGACGGCATTGGTGCCCTTCTTGGAGCATGACGACGCCAACCGTGCCTTGATGGGGTCGAACATGCAGCGTCAAGCGGTGCCGTTGCTGGTGTCCGAATCCCCGTTAGTCGGGACGGGTATGGAAGCGGTCGTTGCGCGTGACTCGGGTTATGTGGTGCAGGCCAAGCGGGCCGGTGTGGTGGAAAGTGTGGATGCCACGCGGGTCGTGGTGCGTGCCGACTCCAAGGAAAATCGGAAGCGGAACGATGCCGGGTTGGACGTGTACGATTTGATCAAGTTTCAGCGATCGAATCAGAATACGACGATCACGCAGACGCCGGTGGTTCGACTTGGGCAGCCGGTGAAAGTTGGGCAGGTCCTGGCGGAC